>JBEBJW010000101.1:0-11193 GCA_040079715.1 Myxococcota bacterium
CGTCGACGCCGTTCGCGCAGTCCTCGTCGCCGAGCGGGGTGGCGGTGCAGGTGCCGCCGCAGTCGGGGTCGGCGCAGTCGACGAGTCCGTCCGCGTCGTCGTCGACCGCGTTGTCGCACGCCTCGCCGCAGTCGGCGGCGCAGTCCTGGTCGGCGCAGTCGGTCCAGCCGTCGCCGTCGTCGTCGAGGCCGTCGGCGCAGTCGCGCTCGCGGGCCCCACAGGCGACGGCGAGCGCGAGGACCGACAGGGGGAGGCGCATGGTCCTGAGTAACTCCCGCCCGGCGGGCGCGACGTCAGCCATCCATCGCCATCGGGAGGGTCTGGGCGTCGCCCGCTGCGCGGGCCGGCCTCCCTGCGGGCTCGCTCCGCTCGGTCCCTGCGGGACTGCGCTCCGCGCACCCTCCGGTCCGCCTGACGCGCACCGCCACGGAGCCGGTCACGGGAGCCGGGTGCAGCCGCCGGACCGTCACCTGGGAGTCTACTCGGCGGGCAGGCTCGGCCCGAGGTCGACCAGGGCCACGCTGTCGGGCCGCGAGAACATCATCCACCCCTGGCCGCTCGCGGAGAACGTGCTCACAGTGGCGACGCCGGTCCAGGCCGGCTCCGCCGCCCCGCCCGTCAGGCCGTCGACCCCGCCGTGCACCACCGCGGTCGCCGCGTACGACTGGCCTTCGTCGACCAGCACCCGCGCGACGAAGTCCCCGACACCATCGCCGTCGAGATCGAACCCGAGCGGCTGATAGTCCCACAGGTTCGCCCCCAACGGCCCGACCTCCGCGGTCCCTTCGGCCTCTCCGTTGGCCTGGACCACGAGCGGCCCTGCCACCAAGGTGCCGTCGGTCGGGGCGCCGTACGGAAACCGCAGGAAGTCGGTGACGCCGTCGCCGGTCTGGTCGGCGATCGGCTCGAGTTCCGCCGAGAACCGCGCGGACTGCACCGCCGGATCGGTCGCCGGATCGATCGACGTGACGGACCGGTCGGGGACCGGCACGAGCCATCGGTCGCAGCCCTCGCCCCAGGGATATCCCCACAGGTACAGCTCGCGGACCCCATCTCCCGTGACGTCCGGCCACAGGTACGGCGTGTCGAAGCTCCAGTCGTCGATCGGGAGCTCGGTCCCGCAGCTCGGCTCCACCACGAGGTCCGCCCTGCCCGACCACCGGTCCCACGGTCCGTACCGAACCTCCAGCCGGCGCTCGATCGGATACATCCCGGGGGCCCCGTACGAGCACAGGTCGAGGACGCCATCGTCATCGACGTCCAGCAGGTACCCCCCGGACGGGGGAGCAGCGTCCACGTCGATCACGCCGGTGAACGGCGCCTCGAGCACCATATTGTGGTTGCTGCCGGGGACCTCCAGATCGGGCAGCCCGTCGCCGGTGACGTCGCCGACGGTGATCGGCGCTGCGACCGCGTTCGCCAGGGTCGCGACCTCGTCGCCCGGGAAGGTGAAGCTCCGATCGAGCGGCACGAACACCAGCAGGGTTCGACAGGCGGCGCTGGCGTCACACACCATCACCACCCCGTCGTCTTCGCCGTCGCCGCTGATGTCGGAGAGGGGGCGGGCGTAGTAGAACGTCCAACCCGCTGCGGGATACCACTTCGTCGGGGACGTGAACGGATCGGCAGGCGCCGCGTTGGTCGAGGCCTTCTCCGGCAGCGCATCCAGCGAACCGGGGGGCTCCGCCACGCAGCCAGAGACGAGGACGAGCAGGCATCCGATCCGCATGGCGACGCTCCAACGATCGACCGTACCTCAGCGGCTCCGGTCCAGCAATGGGCGATCCGCCGCTTCCATCGTGCTGAAGGCGGGACGATCGAGCGGCAGGGCCCCGGTCACGGGAGCCGGCGGACCGCCAACAACACCACCGGGTGGTCCGCCCGGAACGGCACCTCGACCGGCCCCTCCGCCCCCGCCAGCCCGTAGGCCTCGCCGTACGAGAACCCGGTCCCGCCGGGCAGGTGCAGCCGCCGGACCGTGACCTCGGGTGCGGTCAGGATCGGCTCCTGCCACCCGCCGCCCGACAGCGCCTCCGGCGTCGCCGCCGCCCAGTCCGCGTCGCGGGCCAGCTCGATCGACGGGATCGCCGCCCGCAGCACCGTCGGCTTCGCGATCCGCACCGCCGCCCGCGTGACCCGCGCCCGGTGCTCGCCCGGGGCCGGCGGCAGCAGCACCGTCCGCAGGATCGCGAGCGCGAACGACTCGATCAGCCGGAACCGGCACGCGACCGCCAGGAACCGGATCTGCCCGTCGACCGCGCCATAGTCGACGCCCCGATCGAGGTCGCCGGTGTCTCCCACCTCGCCGAGATCGAGCTCCATCCGGAGGCGGATCCGCACCGGCTGCGGCTCGACCCGCTCCCGGGGGAGGATCCCGACGATACACGCCACGTCCAGCTCGAGGTTCACCGCGTCGGTCATGGAGCCTAGTACCGAGCCCCGAGCCCGCCGTCGATCGGCACGATCGCGCCGTTCACGTAGTGGGCCTCGGTCGCCAGGAACCGCACCACGGTCGCCACGTCCTCCGGGGTGCCGACCCGCCCGACCGGGATCCGCCGGGCGAGGCGGGCCCGCAGCTCGGCGTCGTAGCTGTCCGGCCACGCGACCTGCCCCGGGCTGACCCCGACCGTGCGCACCGCCGGCGCGAGCTCGACCGCCATCGCCTTGACCAGCATCGCGAGCCCGGCCTTGCTGACCGAGTAGTGGGCGTGCCCGGCGACCGGCCGCTCGGCCCCGATGTCGACCACCTGGACCACCACGCCGTGCTGGTCCGCCGGGGCCCCGAGCAGCGCCGGATCCGCGGCCCGGAGTGCCGGCAACAGGCCGCGCGCGAGCAGGAACGGCGCCCGGAGGTTCACCGCCAGCACCCGGTCCCACTCGGCGGCGTCGATCGCGTCGAACGGCACCGGGTAGAACACGCTGGCGTTGTTGACCAGCACCGACAGCGACGACCACCGGTCGGTCACCGCCGCGACCACCGCGTCGCACCCGTCGACCGCGCCGAGGTCCGCCCCGACCACGAACCCGTCGGCCCCGAGCGCCCGGCACGCGGCGAGCGTGGCCTCGGCCTCGTCCGGCCGCGACCGGTGGTGGATCGCCACGTCGAACCCGGTCCGGGCGAGCTCGAGGGCGATCGCCCGGCCGACGCGGGCTGCGGCGCCGGTGACCAGCGCCCGCGGCCTCACGCGGCGGTCCCGGATCCGGCGGCGCCGGCCCCAGCCGCGCCGGTGCCAGCGCTGGCGCCCGCGGCACCCGCCGTCCCGGCGCCACCGGACGGAACCGCGACGAACGCCGGGGCCGCCTGGTGGCCGACGCGCTCGGTCGCGGCCAGCAGCCCGAGCAGCGCCGCGAACTTCGCCTCGCGCACGACCGCGGCCAGCACCGACAGCCCGGGCGGGATCGCCTCGGCCATCGCCTTGAGCACCTGGAGATCGAACACCAGGATCGTCACGCACAGCCCGACCGGAACGGCCCACGCCGGGGACAGCCGCCCGGTGGAGACGGCGGTGATCGCCAGCACCGCGGCCGGGATCGCGAACACCAGGTGGTGCTCGTACGTGTAGACCGGGATCAGCAGCAGCAGCACGCCGAAGCACGACGACTGGGCGGCGCGGGTGAACGCGTCCGGGGCGGGGGCGTCCGGCGGCGTCCGGAACCACGCGGCGAGGGCCACCAGCGCCCCGACCGACACCATCCCCGACAGGAGCTGCGCGCCGACCGACAGCGTGTCCGACGGGCTCGGCAGGATCGCGTCGAGCACGTTGGGCAGGGAGTGGTTGCCGAACAGCTCGATCGGGACCGCGAGCCCGTTGTAGTCGCCGCTCGAGAACGTCGGCAGCACGTGGGTGTAGAACCCCCACTGGACCACCGGGCCGGCGAACGGCAGCGACAGCACCGACAGCGCGACCCCCGCGAGGATCGCCGCGCCGATCGCGGTCCACTCGCGCCGGATCGCCCAGTACACGAGGAACAGCGCCGGGCTCATCTTCATCATGCACGCGGCACCCATCAGGGCCCCGCCGAGCTGCGGCTTGCCCCGATCGGTCTGCCACAGGCCGGCCAGCGCCAGCACCAGGCCCGGGAAGTTCGCCTGGCCCATCGCGTGGTTGTTCGGGATCGCGGTCATCAGCGACATCACGACCACGATCACCCACCCGACCGGCAGCGCCCCCTCCTCGTCGAGGCCGCGCCACCACCGCCACAGCACGATCCCGCTCGCGATCGCCAGCAGCTCGTCGAGCCAGAACCACAGGTGGAACGCGCCGGCCAGATCGAACCCGAGCACCCACGACATCCCGAGCAGGAACGGCGGGGCGTACAGGAACGGGTGGACCCCGCGGCGGGTGCCGTCGGTCTTCGACGCGAGGTTGAGCTGGGCGCGGTCGTACGGATCGCCGCCGTCGCGCGCGACCCGGACCGCGTAGAAGTAGCTGGCGAAGTCGCGCGCCTGCTGCTGATCGCCGGTCACGACCCACGCCGGCGACAACACCGACAGGACGTGCCACGCGATCGCGCAGGCGGCGATCAGGATTCCGAAGCTGCGTGCACCAGGAGCCATCGAGGCCCGGCCCTAACCGCGGATCGTCCGGGTGTACAATCTCCGCCGCCACCGGGGGGGACACGGATGTTCGGGACGATCGCGTCGACGATGCTCGCAGGCTGCGGCGCGCTCCCCCTCGACCCCCCGCCGGACGGCGCGTGGATCGTGTACGACCCGGTCACCGGCGCGATCCCGACCCCGAACGACCTCGCGCGCGACGCGGACGCCGGTCACCTCGCGCTCCCGATCGACGCGGACGCCGGTCCGGCCGAGGTCGCGTTCCGGACCGCGCTCAACCTGCAGGACGGCTGGTCGTCGACGTCGTCGGTCGCGTTCACGGCGACGTCCCCGAGCGGTCCGGCGTCGATCGACCCGGGGTCGGTCACCGCCGACGCGGTCCAGGTGTGGGAGTGGGGGTCCGCGCCGGTCCGGGTCCCGGTGGTCCCGGTGATCGACGGCGCCTCCGTCACGTTCCCGGCTCCGGTCGAGGGGTGGCACGCCGGCGGGCGGTACGTCGTCGCGGTGACCGGCCTCGTCGACGTCGACGGGCGGCCGATCGGTGCCGACGCCGCGTTCCAGTTCCTGCGGTCGACCGAGGTCCTGACCGACCACGACCACGCGTTCCCCGGCGAGACCCGCGCCGAGCGCCTCGCCACCGCCGAGCAGCTCGAGCAGCTCCGGCTCGGCCTCGCCCCGTACTTCGACGCGCTCGCCGCCGACGGGATCCCGCGGGACCAGGTGTCGGCCCTGTGGACGTTCTCGGTGACCCGCCGGCCGGAGCTGGCGATGGACGCCGCGAGCCAGCGGATGCCGCTCCCGTTCGACCTGCTGATCGACCCGGAGACCGGGCTCGTGTCGCTGCCGGCCTCCGCGACCGACACCGAGGTCGAGCGCGACGCGAAGCTCGTCGCGAACACCCTCGATGGGTTCGCCCTGACCGCGGATCTGACGTTCGACGCCACCTTGCCGCTCGATCCGGCCACGGTGACCGCGGCGACGGTCGAGCTGTGGGACCTCACCGCGACCCCGATCCGGGTCCCGGCGCAGGTCTCGGCCTGGAACGCCGACGGCCCGTGCGCCCCCGGGGCGGACGGCTGCGTCCACGTGGTGGTCGACCCGGACCCGATCCCGCTCGACCCGGGCACCCGGTACGCGGTGCTCGTCCGGGACGGGATCACCGACCGGTTCGGGGAGCCGCTCGCGCCGATGGCGGTCGGGCAGCTCCTCCGCCTCGACGATCCGCTGACCGCCGACGGAGCCTCCGCGATCACCGTCGTTCCGGACGCCGACGCGGTCCGGGTCGAGCCGATCCGCCAGACCGTGGAGCTGCTGCTCGACAGCGTCGGCCGCGACGGGGTGGTCACCGCCTGGCCGTTCCGGACCCTCGACCCCGAGGACGCTCTCCGGGACGCGGTCGGGACCGCGGAGGCGCTCGGGTACGACGTGACGCCCACCGTCACCGACCGGGGCGACGTGACGAACCTGTTCGGTCCGGATCCGCTGTCGGACCTGTTCCCCGGGGTGATCAACGTCGCCGAGCCGTTCTACCTGCCGCGGGTCGACGGGGTGGCGGAGGTGATCGAGGGCACGATCCCGACGCCGTCGTACCTCGATCCGGTGACCCGCCGGTGGCGCGACACGCCCGAGGCGCTGCCGATCCGGTTCCTCGCGACGGTCCCGGCCGGGATCCCGGCGGACGAGCCCGTCCCGGTGGTGATCTTCGGCCACGCGCTCGTCACCGACCGCCGGTTCGTGCTGACGATCGCCGGGGAGCTCGCGAAGCAGGGGTTCGCCGCGATCAGCGTCGACTTCCCGTACCACGGCGAGCGCACCGCCTGCGTCGACGACACCCTCGTCGCCGTGCCGAACTTCTTCCCCGAGGCGATCCAGCCGATCGTCGGGTACACCGAGCCGCTGATCCACGTGCCGCCGTGCGTGTCCGGCGCCGACGCGACCTGCAGCCCGACCGGCCAGTGCCTGGACGTCCACGGCGTGCCGGAGCCGTTCGCCGCGTTCCCGGTGGTCGACGTGTGGCCGGCGTCCGGGGCCGCGATGCTCGAGGTCGCCGACCTGTCGCACGTCCCGGACCACTTCCGCCAGGCCCTGGTCGACCTCGGGTCGCTCCGGTGGTCGCTCCAGTCGGCCGATTGGTCGACCGCCCTCGGGCGCGAGATCCGGACCGACCAGTTCCTGTACGCGGGCCAGTCGCTCGGCGGGATCGTCGGCGCGGTGTACGTCGCGGTCGACCCGACGATCGCCCGGGCGGTGCTGAACGTGCCGGGCGCCGATCTGGTCGACCTGTTCGCCGACAGCACGTACTTCGCGCCGCAGATGGACGATTACCTCGCGAGCCTCGGGATCGTGAAGGGCACCTGGGACCACGAGCGGCTGATCAACGTCGCCCACTGGCTGATGGACCCGGTGGACCCCGCGTCGGTCGCGCACCTGTACCGGACCAACGGGCGCCCGGCGCTGATCCAGATCGATCGGATCGATGGTCAGCGCGGCGACATCGTGATCCCGAACGCGACCACCGACATCCTGCAGCAGGCGAGCGGGCTGCCGATGATCGAGTACCCGTCGGTGCTCCACGGGGACCTCGTGATCCCGCTGCTCGGCGATGGAATGCTGACCGATCTCGGGGCGTTCCTGGCCGACGGGCAGTGATAGGTGGGGCCCGTGGGGGAGACGCGATGCGGTGGTTCGCGATCATGTTGGGTGCGACGGGCTGCAAGTCGGCCACCTCGCTCGAGATCACGTTTCACGTGCCGACCGAGATCGCCGAGCTGTACCAGCGCGGCGAACCGGGGCTGCTCCAGTCGAGCCTCGGCGGGAACATCGCGCCGGTGTGCGGGGTCGCGATCGACCCGGTGTACTCGCTCGACGAGTCCGGGTGCCGGCCGGACGAGCCGGAGGTGACGATCGACGCGTGGATCGTCCCGGTGCCGAACGGGTGGGACACCGCGCTGTGCTACGACAAGCCGAAGCCGGGGTCCGAGCTCGACGAGACGAAGTACCCGCCCGAGCTGCTCCCCGGGCCGACCGAGCTCGACCCCGCGGGGACGGTCGACGCGAAGTGGTCGTGGACCCCGATGTGCGGCGGCAAGCTCGAGGCCGAGATCGACATCGAGCGGTGATCGGCCGGCGATGGAGGATCGGTGAAGCTCGTGGTGCTCGGCGCGTCCGGCGGGATCGGGCGGCACCTGGTGGCCGACGCGGTCTCGCGCGGACACGCGGTGACGGCGGTGGTCCGACCCGAGACGCCGTTCGACGCGCCGGTGGGGCAGGGCTCGGTGACCGTGATCCGCGACGACGTGCTCCGACCGGGGGCGATCGCCGGAGCGGTCGCGGGCGCCGACGCGGTCCTGTCGAGCCTCGGGGTGAAGCGCCGGACCCCCGCCAACCCGTGGTCGACGCTCGTTTCGCCGCCGGACTTCGCCTCGTCGACCGCCCGGTCGATCGTCGCCGCGATGCGCGAGGCGCGGATCCGAAGGGTCATCGCCGTGTCCGCCGCGGGTGTCGCCGAGTCCGGTCCACGGATGAACGCGGTGATGCGGGCGCTGGTGGCGCGGTCGAACATCGGCGTCGCGTACCGCGATCTGGCGGTGATGGAACAGGTGTACGCCGACAGCGGCCTCGACGCGTGCTGCGTGCGGCCGGTGACCCTGACGAGTGGCGCGCGCAGCCCGTCGGGGTCCGGGCGGGTGCGCGCGGTCGACCGGTTCGGGGCGACGATGTCGATCGCCCGGGCGGACGTCGCGGCGTGGATGCTCGACCACCTCGCGGATCCGGAGCTGCCGCGGACGATCCAGCTCGCGGGCTGACGGCGTCGGCAGATCGAGACGGTATCCGTCCCGATTCGAGACGCTCGTCGTCTCGACCGCGAACCCGACGACCGAACCCGTCGACCGGGTACACTGTGCGCTGGATGGCGCGTGCTCCCCTTCCTCTGCGTCGCGGCTCATGCCGACCCGCCTGACTCCCCGCTCGACCGCTCGGGGCTGGTCCCGCCGACCGCGCCGACCGCGCCCCCCGCGCGCATGACCGTGCGGTGCTCGATCCGCTCCGCCGACGACCTGACGGGCGAAGTGAACGTCGACATCCACCTCGCCCCCACGCCGTCGGGCCACGACCAGGGCGCCATCGTGACCGGAACCGTGCAGGACGGCGTCCTCACGTTCGTCGACAGCTTCCCGGGCTCGCTCCACCGCGGCGGGCTGATGGTCCCGTCGAGGAGATCGGCGCGGATGGAGTGGACGTTCGGCGCCGCGGGTGGAGCGTGCACCGGACCCGTGGTCCTGCCGGACCCCACCTACGTCGTCGGCCGCCTGGAGCGAGGCGCGCGCAGATCGCGGGGCGAGCTGGCCGTCCGTGGCTGCGGGGTGTTCGTCACCCCGGATCCCGACGGCGCCTTCTACCTCGAGGTCGCCTCGACCACTCCGTGCGACCTGGTCGTCGAGCGACGAGACGCCGCCGGGCTCCACCGGTCCGCGCCGACGACGATCACGCCGACGCCCGGCGCGCAGCTCGAGCTGGTGATGACCGAGCCGTGATCCGGGCCGGTGCGCCGGCGCGTCAGGGGCACCCGGCCGTGAGGTCGAGCACGTTGTTGTCCTCGTGGCACTCCGCGACCAGCCCGAGCCCGGTCCCGTCGTCGTCGACCGCGAACCGCAGCGCGCCGATCGCGGACGGATCGAGGTCGTAGGTCCACCCGTCCGTCGTGGCGCCGGGGACGAGGACGTCGGGCGTCGTCCGGGTCTCGACCGGGACCCACCCACTGCCGGTCTCGGTGTACAGCGTCGCCGGCACGCCCGGGGGCAGATCGTCGGTCCCCCCGTTCCCGACCCGGACCACCACGTACAGGTGCCCCTCGTCGCAGTCGACCGAGCACGCGTCGCCGTCGAGCGGGATCGCGTCGGCCTGCCCGTTGCCCGCCACCGCGGTCACGTCGCCCGACCGGAAGTTGTTGTACGTCGGCCAGTTCGGCGCCGGGTTCGCCGGGATCCCGCCGTCGTTGTCGACGTTGGTGATCGCGTACGCGTGCTGGTTCCACACCGGCCGGCCCGCCATCCACGAGTCGTTCGCGTCGCCGATCACCCGGATCCCGACCTCCGGGCCCGCGTAGCCGGACGAGGTGTACACGATCTCGGCGTGCCCGTCGTTGTCGACGTCGGCGATCGTCGGGTACTCGCTGCAGGTCGCGCTGCTGTGCGCCGGGTTCTGGAGCTTGACCGCGCCGGTCGTCCCGTCGAACACCCACACGTCCTGCTCGTCCGCGTACACGACCTCGGCCTGGCCGTCGCCCTCGAAGTCGAACACCGACGACCCGGTGAACCCGGACGAGAAGTCCTGGACCGCGGCCTGCCACTTCACCGTGCCGTCGGTCTCGAGGACCACGTACACGTTGTTCCCGGCGACGCCGATCTCGGGCGCGCCGTCGCCGTCGAAGTCCGCGACCGTCGGCGGGCCGACCGTCGGGCCGATCAGCCGGGACGGCGTCTGCCAGATCACGGTCCCGTCGGAGTCCTGGAGCCGGACCGTGCCCGGGTACCACGACACGACGATCTCGCCCTCGGGATCGGCGTCGAAGTTCGCGACGGCGACGAACCCGTCCGGCTGGCCGTTGTACCACACGGTGGTGCCGTTCGCGTCGTACAGCGCGTCGCCGACCACCACCTCGAGGTCCCCGTCGGCGTCGATGTCCGCCGCGACCCCGAACGAGGCGTACGGCGGGTTCCCGGTGCCCATCCCGTACGCGCCGACCCCCTGGACCACGCCGGTGGCCCCGTCGATGATCAGCCTGCCGAGCACGACGTCCGGGGTCCCGTCCGCCGCGAGGTCGTAGATCCCGACCCCGCCGCACACGGCGTACAGCGCGATCGACGGGTCGTCGAGCCGCCACATCGGGGCGCCGGTGTCGCCGCGGAACGCCGCCACGAACCCCGAGCCGCCGACGGCCACGTCGGGCCGCCCGTCGCCGTCGAGGTCGCCGATCGCCGCGGTCGAGGGCTCGGACCCGAGGCCGTTGACCGACCAGTGCGGCCCCGAGCCGTCGCCGGACACCGCGATCAGCGTGCCGCTCACCGACGCCGCGACGATGTCCGGCACGTCGTTCAGGTCCACGTCGCCGTCGCCGTCGTCGTCGGTGAGCTGACCGACCACCGGGGTCGTGTACGCCGGGCCGAGGGTCTCGTCCGCCCACTCGAGCACCGGGGTGAAACTGCCGACCGGCGGGTCGATCAGGCAGGTCTCGTCGATCGACGCCTCGGACGGCGCGTCGTCGAGCGGGTCGCAGTCCGCCCCGAGCGTCGGGGTCGTGTCCGGCGGGGTCGTCGGGGTCGACGTGCCCACCACCGGGTCCGGCTTGCTGCCGAGGTCGTACTCCGAGCACCCGACCGCCGCTGTCCCCACCACCGCAACGATCCACCGCATTCGGGGCCTCCGAGCCGGACCCTGTAACCGGTCGGAGACCCCACCCCCCACCGGCTCCCGGATCGCGGCCCGACACGGGAATGTGAGCACCCGAGGGAGCGGCGCGGCGGGCGCATTCCCGCCTCGGGGGCTTCCCCGCGCGGTGACCCCGCGGTAACGTCTCGAGTGTTCCGGAACCCGCGTCACCCCCGACGCGATCCGGTCGAGGCGTCTCTCCCTGC
>JBEBJW010000102.1:0-11158 GCA_040079715.1 Myxococcota bacterium
ATGTGGCGCGGCGGATCGGGCGGTGGACGGACAACGAGATGCTGGACCGGGTGTACTGCCGGCCGCCGCCGGAGGACCTGGTCGCCCGCGTCGCCGGGTTCGAGTTCCCCAAGCCCAAGCGCACTGGGCGCCGCCGAAGCGAGGGTGGAGGCGAATGAACGGCTGTAGTGGGGCGGGATGAGCGAGGAGCCATCCGGACCGGAGCTTGCGAGGGCCCCTCCGCGGCATCGAAGCGGCCCGTCCCGGCTTGGGACCTGTCGTATGGGCCAAGATCACACCGTCGCAGGGTCCCCCGCAGGCGCGGCGGCCTGGAATCGAGCCCACAGAGCTTGCACCTCGTGGGTCACCCGATCCTCCGTGCCATCGGTGTACCCGAGCGCCCGCGCCCGCGAGCTCGCATGAACCGCCACCTGGACATCGCCCTGCAGCGTGGCGACCACCGCCTCGTTGAACCACGGCACGGCGTACTCGGGATCGCGAGCCAGCGCGGCCGAGAACCATCGGTGGGCGGCGTCCAGCTCGCCCAACTCCAGATGTGCGCATCCCAGGTTGTTCATCGACATCGCTCCCAGATCGGCGGTCCAGGTCCAACGACCCAGCCACATCGCGTATTGCAGCGCTGGACGCCGCTCCAAGTCGGCCAGGAGCCGTTCGTGCCTGGCAATCGCGCCCCGGAAGTCGCCGTTCGCCAGCTGGACACGGCCGACGTAGAGGTCGCGGAGCAGCCACGCCTGGAGCCTTCCGGGAATCAGCAGGACCGCGATTACGGGCAGCAGCCACAGCGGGTGGTTCCGCCCGAACCACACCACCGGGGCGACCGCCAGCGCCAGCGCCACCGTGGCAGAGCGGAATGCGAGTCGGGTCCTGGCGGGGCGAGTCATCACTTGGGAATCGTACTCCGGATCCACGGCGTCAGAGCGAGACTCGGACCAGCCGCGACGAGTTCGTTCATCTTGAACCACTCGATCGTTCGCTTCCGAAACCGCCGGCGGGTCGCGTGGAGGGGAGTTCGTGCCACCAGGCGTGGAGCGCCGGTGTGCGAGAACCGGGCGCACGTTACTTGTTGGCCGAGGCAGGGATGACAGAGCAACCGGATTGTTCTCGGTACTCCCTTCGGTTCGTGAGCGTGGTACCGCTCGATCGGGGACGGGCGGAGCTGGACGAGGCCGCCTTCGACCGATTCGACATCGAGCTGCTGACTCATGACGACGAGGGCGAACAGGTCGTCGTGGCCACGGCGGTCGCGTTCCGGCTGAAGTTCGACTCGGGTGAGGACTTCATCCTGGCCGCGGATGCGGAGCCGGACAGTCGACTCCTCGAGCAGGTGTGCCTGCGCGCCCTGGCCGTCGGCGGAGGCCTTCGCGACACCCTTGATGCTGCGGTCGTTGATCCCGTCAGCGAGGTGATGGTACTCGATCGGATCCGGTTCCAGGAGCACTCCGGCGACGAGGCGCTCCTTCGCGGCATGCTCGCGCGCGGGGTGCTCGACCATCTGGCGCCTCCGTTCACGGCGTTGTTCCTTCCCCCGGAGCATGCCGACCTGTGGGATCAGTCGGTTGGGGCAGTCGAGGTTGCCGGCTTCGTGATCGCATGCTCGGTGTTTCAGCTACCGGAGTTCCCGTTCGCGGGGATCTCCGTCGACTGATCTGAACGACGGACGCCGGGTCGGCGGGAAGGCGCTGCCCAGGCCCATGGGGCCCCCTAGAGCACAGGGCCTGCGGCTTCCGGGTGAGAGCACGGTCAGGCGGCTCCGGAGGTCGGTGTACGATACGATCTGCGGGAGCAGGATCGGCCGTGGTCGCGTGCATGGGGGGTCGGGAGGTCCCATGGATGAACGAGAGCTCCGGGCGGTGATCGAGCAGGCCCGGGAGGGCGGCGGTGAGGAGACGGACCTCGAGTTCAAGCGCCAGTGGTGGGCGTTCGGGCTTGCCCAGCCGCTGCACGAGTTTCGGCGGGACGTGGCGGCGATGGCCAACGCCCATGTCCGCCGCCCTGGCCCCAGGCACGTCGTAATCGGCTTGAAGGGTGGGCAGCTCTTCGACGCGCCGCTGCCGGTGGACGAGGCAGTGCTGCAGGGGATCCTGGCCGACAGCGTCACGCCCGTCCCGAGGGTGCATGTTGTGCAGCACGTGGTCGACGGGATCGTGATCGCTGTAGTGGTACTGGAGCCGCCATTCGAACGGCCGTACGTCGTGCGGCGTGCCGACGGGTCCCACGAGATCCCGATCCGTCGCGGCTCGAGGATCGGGACCGTCAGCCGCGGAGATCTCGATCTCATCTACCAGTTTGGCCGGGGTAGGCCAAGCATCGTCCTGGATTGGCTACTTGAAGCCGACGACGACACCCTCTCGGGAGTCCGGCTGACCGCCGCCTCCGTTGCGACCCGTGATCGACTTCTCGAACAGTTGGGATCCGACGAGGCGACCCTGCGGCTCGTCCTCTCGAGCACGGAGGTGGTCGCCGAGGTGCGCGAGGCCGTCGAGCAGTTCTCACGGGTCTGCACGTCCTTTCGGGAGGAGGTCTCGAGCGAGCACCAGTTCCAGGAGTGGTACCACGCACGGTACGGCGATGCCGTGGAGCGGAGGGTCCGCCTGGTGCTGTCCAACGAGGGAGTGGCCCCGGCCACGTCGGTGAGGCTGACCCTCGCACCGCCGCCCTGGCTGCGCATCTCGGCCGATCCTTATGTGGCGAGCGACACCTGGGGGTATCCGCCCGACATCCCGCGAGTACCGGACCTCGGGGAGATCCAGTCGCGAGGGACTCGGCCAGCCCAGCTCTTCACTCGCTCGCTGGGCGACGAGCACGCGGCCAGCATCGTGGCCGATTTCCAGGCCCTGTTCGCGAGTTCAGTCTTGCCCACCGAGCTCGCGTCCGCCTACGCGGCGATCCGGACATCGACGGACGAAATCCTCGCCGCCAGGGAATGGGACGCCGCCGTCGGACCGCCCCTGATGTTCCATGCGCCGTCGGTCCGACGTGAGCACGGCCTCACCGTGCAGGACGGCATCGTCACCTGGGAGCTCGACGAGGTGCTCCAAGACCACGAAGTGCGAGCCCCGGTCGTGATCTACGTTACGGCCATGCCGGGAGCGCCACTTGGCGAGCAGACGGTCGAAGCGCGGCTCTTCCATCGCGAGCTGGAGCGCCACCAGAGTGTCGGGCTTCCGATCGCGGTGTCGATGGTGAGGGACAACGCCGTTTAGACGATTCGGTAGGTTGGTGCTCGACTCGCGCGAATCATGGATCGGGTATGGACACCACAAGCGTCCATCGTCCAGGCGATCTTATGATGCTTCAAGCTCTGTAACTGCGCTTTCGATTGTGTCCGCGAGGCGGAGATTGGGGACCAGGCGGTACAGCGACTCTCGACAAGGCAGGATGCGCTGGGTTTCCCCGCCGGTGACCAGCACGTCGTGGCTCCCGAGATGGAAGCTGCCATGTAGGGAGCGAAGGTGAGCGAAAACGTCGCCCGTGAGGCGCCACTCGCGGACGAGCCACTGGTCAGCGTCGAGCAGGTAGCCCTTGGTGTCCGTGTGCCACACGACTACCACGGTGCGCGGGGCTTCCGCGGATCCCACGAAGACGGGACTGGGGTCGTCGAGGGTCTCCGCCCACCAGGCGACCGAGAGCCGCACGACCTGGCCCGAAGGCACTTCGAGGCGCGGGGTAGCCTTGGATCCGAACCCGAACCGCATCGTCCGAGGCTGCGTCGTCACGGGCCGATCCTGGCCGGCCTACGCCCCCGGCGGGCCCATTCCCGCCGGGAGCGCCCGGAGCCGAGCTCCGGTTCGGGCCACGCCGATCGCCACCCGCGACGGCCGGCGACCAGCGACGACACGTTCAAGACCCGGTCGCGGTGGGCTGGCCGGTGAACAGGTCCAGCTGGGCGCTCTTCACGGCACCCTCCGCAAGAGCGCGGACCGGAACTCGTCGAGGACCTCGACCTCGGCGCAGTCCGCCAGCCCCATCCGCTCCCCGAGCTCGACGCGCCAGTCCTCGGGCCAGGCCTCAACCGGGCCCAGGACCCGCCGAAGCTCAGCCGCCCGGCTGGCACGCTGCTCGGCCGTACGACGCGCGGCCTCCCGCACCGGCAGCCGGCTCATGGGATCACCACCTGGAAGCCGTAGAACGGCGACCGCCGGGTCCCGTCCGGGTACTGCCGGATCACCTCGACCTGGCCGCCGTCGGCCTCGAACCGGGTCCCGACGTAGTCCGCGAACAGCGACCCCACGATCGTGGCCTTCGCCCGCGCGGACCGCGGTTGACCCCGCCCGTCTCGGAACCGATCATCGAGGATCGTCTCGACCGTGGGCACCCACCCCGCCGCGGTCGTCGGGGGCTTCTGGTGGTGGTCGCGGGCGATGTCCGACATCTGCGTGAACCGCGGATCGAACGCGTGCTCGCTGGCTTCGAAGTTCGTGAGGAACCCGTCGAACCCACCCAACCGCAGGATCGCGTCGATGGTCTCGGCCCACGACTGGCTCGTGCTGTGCCTCGCCGGCTCCTCGCACCCCGGCTTGCCGAGCGCCGCCCATGCGACCACCATTCCGGCGAGCTCGCCCAGCAGCTCCAGCCGGTGCTCGGTGACCCACCCGACCAGGTCGCCCAGCCGGTAAGTGGTCTTCCGCACGTTGGCGTCGAGCTCGAGGTTGAGCGGCAGCGCCCGCCGCCGCAGGTCCGGCCCGAGCTGGACCAGGTTCATCGTCAGGCAGAACAGCACGTCGTTCTGCGGGCGGCTGATCGCGGTGTTCGAGCCCAGCCGCCGGAAGTTCAGCCGCGTGTCGGTGATGCACCGCTCGAGCACCGGGCTCTCGATCGCCTTGTGGGTCTTCGCGTTGTCGATGACCACCACGCGGTCGCCGGCCTCGATCCGGGTCGCGAGCTGCTTCTCGAACTCCGCTTCGTCGGCGGCGTAGCTGACCGTGTTCGGCTCGGCGCCCTCGACCAGCACGCCCAGAACCCGCGCGAGCGTGCTCTTGCCGACGCCCGGCTTGTTTCCGTTCACGGCCAGGAACGGGTGCCCACGTCCCCAGTGGGGCATCGTCAGCGCCGTCAGCAGCGCCCCGACGAAGTTGACCCGGTCGGCCTCTTCCTTCCAGTGGAAGTCCGACACGGCGTCGCAGATCCGCGCGCACCCGTCGTGGGGCTCGACCAGCGGCCCGTCGTAGTACACGCCGGACTTCTCGTGGTAGCCGGGCTTGCCGATGAAGGCCCACTCCCGGTCGAACAGCGGCGACCGGGTGAACAGGTGCAGCGGCGGCAGCAGCAGGTGGACCCGCGGGGACGCCACGAAGGCCCGCGCGAGGTCGTTCGGCAGGACCGTGTACCGGAGGAACTCGAGGTCCTCACCGTCCACCTTGAGGACCCGCACCTCGACCAGCGCCGAGATCAGGCCGGCGACGTTCCGGTCGGTCACCACGATCGGCCCGAGGCCGCGCCGGATGAACACGATCTCGCGCTCGGTTCGGAAGAACCGGTTGAACGGTCGCACCGCCTCGATGAGCGCGACGAACAGGTCCTCGACCGTGTCCCGGTTCCCGACGTACTCGACGACCGGCCGCCCCCGCGGCGTGGTCTCGCGGGCCTCCGGTGGAGGGCTCGGCGACCGGATCTCGCGCACCAGGGCCCGCATCGTGGCGCCGTCCAGGCCCGCCGCCCGCCGCAGCGACTCCAGCTGCCCCTTGTGCGCGTCGCGTGGACCGTCGAGCACCGCCCGAACGCCGGCCCGCACGAGCTCGGCTCGCTGTTCGCCCGTCGCGAGCCGGACCCGGACCCACCGATCGGCGCTCCGGTCCGGCGTCATCACCCCGGACAGCTCGGCGACCATCGCGGCCGCACCCCGGAAGTTCGACGCGAACCCGCGCCGCAGCAGGTAGTCGAACACCGACTCGGTGTCGCCCGTCCGGAAGCTGTGGAACGAGCCGCGCTCCGCCGACCCCGATCCGTCGGCGATCCCCGCCGACGGGTTCTGATCCCCGGTGTCGGAGTCCGGGTCGCGGCACTGGAGCCACCCCGCGCCCGACGTCGCGCCGGTCAGCAGCGACCCGTAGACGGCCTCCAGGGGCAGCAGGGTGACTGCCTCGGCCCGCCACCGCTCCCACGTGGTCCGACCGGTCGTGGTGCGCTCCTGCGGCCGCTCCTCCTCGACCAGCACCCGGACCCGCTCGAACAGGTCGATGTCGGTCGGGATGTCCGCCAGGTCGATCGACGACCACCGGTGCGGGTGCAGCTCGGTCGGCGCGCCCTTCACCGCCAGCGTCCCGTACAGCTTCCAGATCCGCGCCGGGTTGAACATCGACGTGTCGACCCGCGCCCGATCTGTCGAGAACCTCTGGTCGAGCCAGCGGAGCAGCGTTCGAGCGTCGCGCGCGGCCTGGCCGATGTCCTCGGCGAACGCGGGGACCAGCGGGACGACCAGGTGGTAGCCGTTGCCGCTGTCGGCGCGCAGGGGGCGGACGCCGAGCTCCTCGAACCACGCCGCCACCGCGTCCGCCACGAGCAGCGCGCATGCCTTCTCGTCGTCGGTGGCCGAGCGGTCGCGCGGAGTGCGGACGGGATCGACGTCGACCACGAACAGCGAGACGGCCTGGATGTCGCGGTCCCGAGTGGTTGTCCGGACCCGCTGGAACCGAGGATCACCCGGCACCGCCTGCGGGACCACCGGGTTCAGACCAAAATAGATCCCGGCCTGTCCGATCTTGGGGTGCTGCGACGGTCGCCGCGACGTGGACCGGCGATACGAACGCCGACCACACCCCGCGGGAGCCGCCGAGGATCCGCAGCTCGGTGACGCCGCCGAGCGCGGCGTGGCGCTCGGTGACCCACTCCAGGAACTGCCGCAGCACGGACCCGTCCATGGTCAGGCCGCCTTCATCGGGGGCGTCGGCGCCCCCTGCTCGGCCAGCCATGCCTCGAGGACGGCGACCGCCTCGGGCGAGAACCGCCAGGTCAGGGTCCAGCCCCCGACGGAGCGGACCGGCCGCGGGCGCGCGTGGGTCGGGCGGGCCAGCAGGCCGAGCTGCTGTGCGATGTCCACGATCCCGGTCGCAGGCAGCCGGAGGTCCCGGCACAGCTTGCCGAGGTCGACCCAGTCGTGCTCGACCGCCCGGTACAGCTCCGACACCCGCGCGCCGAGCGCGATCTCGCACGCCCGGATCCGGCACGCCGCCCAGCTCCGCTCGTCGACCAGGCCGCGGAGGTCGTCCGCAGCTTCGCGGAGGGTGCGCGACCGGAGGCGCCGGTCCTCGAAGTCCACCCGCCGAGCTCCGGTGTCGAGTGGCTCGTCGGCCACGGCCTCGCCGAACGGCAGCACCTCCTCGACCAGGCACCGCCGGAGCCGCCGGGCCATCGGGGTGTTGGCCTTCGCGAGCGCCAGGTGCAGCCCGCTCTCGAACAGGACCAGCAGGCCGTGGGGCGAGGTGGGGATGACCTCGCCTTGGCGCATGACCGCCGCGAGCTCGTCGCCGACCACCAGCGCGAAGTCCTGGTCGAGGAGGAAGTCCTCGGACCACTCGTCGGCGATCAGGCTCGCCAGGCGGGGGCCGTAGCCGAGGGCATCAGCAATCTCCCTGGCGACCCAGGCCGGGCGGCCGCCGACCTCGATGGTGTGGATGAAGTGCCCGTCGAACTCGACGACCGGCGGTTTCTCGTCGTACATGGGGCTCCGGGCGAGGGCACACCTGTGGCGTCACGAGGACCTCGATGAGGCGCTCGTCTTCGCCGGCTCCGCTCGCTTGCCTCTCGTACATCCGCGCCAGGAACCTGTCCGTTCCACCTGCGTTCCGAAAATCGGCTGTTTCGCGCCTGTTCCGGCAAGTCGCGCCGGTCAGAATTTGACCGGGTACTGGACTGATACGCTTGTCTGGCGGATCATTTACGTTCCGTTTACGTTCCGTTCAGGGCTTCGGTGGACCTGCGGACCTGCGCGGACCTCGTCCGTTTCGGGGTCGGCGCTCTACGACTCCGACAGGGTCGATGTCTCCAGCAGTCTGCGGACCTTGCGGACCTCTCCCCCGCCGCTATAGGAGAACTCTCCATCTCCTTTGCGGAGATGGACGCTGGGGTCCGGGTAGAGGTCAACCCCGTAGGGACGGCCTCGGATGTGGCGTGAGGTCCCTCAGGTCTCGGGATCAGGCGAACGAGGCCGGTCCTCAGCGGACCTGGAGGTCCGCGGGCAGGTCCGCGGAGGTCCGCGAGGTCGGCCGGAGCCACCGGACGCCACCGAAGGGCACCTTCAGCACGTAGCCATGCCCATCGTTCTCTCGGTCCAGGGGCGTCGTGAGGCCCTCCACCGCCACGGCCTTGACGACCGCTTCGAGGAGGTCGACCAGGGCTGCCTTGACCTTGCGCAGCGAGCTCTCCGATGGCCGGGTGAGCTTCGGGTAGACCAGCGTCAACAGCGACTCGAGGCTCATCCGCTCGTTGGGGTGTCTGAGGAGGGCGAGGAGGAGCCGCAGCACTTCCACCTTGGTGATGTCGAGCTCGCGGCCGGCGAACCAGACCTGCGCCGTGAGCTCGTTGACCACGAACCGATAGCGCGGCCAGAGCAGGCCGCCGTCGATCCCGTTCGGGACGAAGCGCTCCAGCACGTCTGCCAGGTCGAGCACGAGGCCGTCCGGCGTCGGCAGCCCGTCCGAGAGGAACATCCACTCGAACCTCGGGTTCGGCAGCTCGGCTCGGTGAAGCTGGCGGTCGAACGCGATGGCCGCGATGGACTGGCGCGGATCGAGGGTGGCCTGGGCGAGCCATGCGCGGGTCAGCGGGTCGCGCGGCCGGGGGGCGAGCACGAACTGGATCGACCGGTTCCCGAGGAGCCGCGACCCAAGCGGAACGATCCCGCACACCGGGTCTGCTCGCTGGCGGAGAAGACCCAACGATCCCTGGAGGAAGGGGACCAGCGTGTCGTCGTCGACCACGGCCTGGTGGGGGTCGACGAAGGAGACCGCGGCACAGGCCTCGGGCGTTTGGGAGCAGAGGGCGAAGACCCCGTTCACCCGAAAGATATCGCGACCCAAGCAGCGCGGGCGGATGCCGCCGCATGCGTAGGTCGATCCGTCCAGGACCGAGCACCTGGCGACGCCGGTGGCCTCGGCCCACGCGAGCGCGTCGGTTCGGATCTCGGTGGCGAGGTCCTGGCGTGCCCACCGCAGCGGCCACTCCCGACCGAGGAGCGGCCACAGGCGATCGAGCTGCGACTTCACAGGTGAGGTCGGACGAGCAGGTAGGTTTCGGCGGTCGGCGGCGACGCCTCCAACAGCGGCAGCCGGAGCAGGCGGCGATCGGTCAGGAACTTTCTCCCGACGCCGTCGTCGGTCCAACCGCCGAGTCCGGAGACGTTCGGTTCGATCAGCACGAGCGGATGAATGCCTTGGGTCGAGCGGTGTCGGATCTGGAGTCGGAGCTCGCGGATCTGCCCGGGTACGAACCCCGGGCCGATCAACGGGTGCTGGTTTCCCGGCCCGACGGCGCTCACCCCTCCCCCGTGCCCGAACACGGCCTTGAGCTCGACCACGTCGACCTCCTCGGTCGGAGCGAACACCGAGCTCGGCTTCTCCAACCCATCGAAGAAGACGATCCCCATCTGCCGGAACCAGTTCCTGGCGCCGAAGAGGAGTTGGCCGAACACCTCGCGGTACCGGTCGCGCACCTCGGTGGACAGCGCCGCGATCCGGAGGTTCCCGTCCGCCAGGATCACCAGGTCGTTCGCGAGGGGCCATCCACCGTTCGTGCGGACGGTGGTCCCATCGTAGCGGCGTCCGTACGTCTCGGCCGTCGCGTAGTCGATCTGGAACAGGAGCTGCGCGGGGCGTCGCCACACATGGATCTGGCAGTACCGGTCTCCGGCGACCTCGGAGAAGAACTCGGCGAGCTCGTCCTGGGCCCGGGTCAGCCCCAGCTGGTTGAAGCTCGGCTGCCGCAGCGCCAACCCGACGTCTTCGGAGAACGCCCGGTTGGGGAGGGCCCCGCGGAACGCGACGGCCTCCGCGTAGACCTTCGGGTGATGGGCCATGACGCCGGCGGCCTTCTCGATGGGGCGTCCGCGGTTGGGCACCGAAACCCCGTACCGGCGGCCGACGACGCGCAGCGCCTTCTGGCCGACCATGTCGGTGAGTTGGTGGAGGTCGACCACTGGCCTCAGGAACGCGTCCGGCAGGTCCTCTCGGCGGTCCAGCAGGTCGTCCGCCGAGACGGTGTCGGCGCCGAGGTGCACAGCGTCGAGCGCTGCGGAATGCCCCCGGAGGAAGCGGCGAAACGCCGGCTCGGAGAGGCGGGAGAGGCCTCTTAGCGCTTCGAACAGGCTGACGAGCGGGTCCATGGGCCCGGCAACGTAGCGCCCGCCGCGCCGATCCGCCGTCATCTCATTCGATGCCTTCAGTAATGTAGTTTTCAGATACCGATTTTCGGTACCCGCCTGCCTGTCCACAACGAACCCGGTTCGGCGTGTCCGATCGTCGGGCGTCGGCCGTCTGGTCTGCGAGACCCGCGCGGGTGAAGCCGCGTGTACTGCCAAGTCGGGCCGGGTCGACCGCAGGCCGGCGACGACATGCCCGGGCCCTGGGTCAGGCTTGAACGGGGCTCGCCTGGGCGGCGGTCTTCCACGTCTGGACCTTGTGGACCAGGGCCTGCCGAGCGGCGGGGGGCATGTGGCTCACGCCGGACGCGACCTCGGCCAGGACCCGGGCGGCGTCCGCCTCGAGGCCCAGGGCCCGGTCGAGGTGCTCGGGATCCCACTGCTGGTCGGCGACGGCCGGCGTCCAGAACACCACGTCGACTCGGTAGCCGAGGGCGCCGGCCCAGGACACGAGCTGGTCGACCCGGAGGTTGCGGAGGCCCCGCTCCAGGCGGGACACCGCGGAGATGCTGTTGGGCAGCGCCTTGGCGACGACCTCTTGGGGAGCTTTCTGGGCTCGGCGCATCGCGCGGAGCATCGCCGCAACCTGGGTTCCGAACGTCATGCTGGCCTCTGCCGCCTGCCTACCTCGAACCGCGGCCGGCGGCGAGCCCGGCTCAGCCGGCCGCAGCCTCCATGCCGACCTCGCCCAGCGACCCGAGCGGGAAGCTGACCCGCATCCCCGGTCGAAGCCGAGTTCCCAGGTTCACCACCCGACCGCACGAGCCTGTCGGTGCGGACCGCCGGACGACCGCCTCGCCGAGGCGC
>JBEBJW010000103.1:0-11133 GCA_040079715.1 Myxococcota bacterium
GCAGCGACGTGCGCCAGATCCGCGCGGACCACGTGACTCACCGGCACGGCCCGGACTTCGGCGCTCCGCCACCCTTCCGGATCCCAGCCGTCGAACATCCCCGGAGCGACCCGGGCGAGGAGCTCGAACGGGCCGAGCCGATCGCCGAGGTCGGGGACCCAGTCCCGTGGGGTCGCGCGGGTATTCAACACGATCGTCATCGTCCCCTCTCGGGCAAGCCTGGGTGCGCTGTATACTCGTCACCTATTTCATAGTTTGCATGAATGCAACCGGTCGGGTAGGATCGAGCCCGAGGGGGGGGCGGATGGCCGCCACGGGGGATCGAATCGGGTTGTACGAGCTCGGAGATCGCGTCGGAGAAGGGACGTTCTCCGATGTGTTCCGCGCCACCCACCTCACGCTCGGCACCCGGCACGCGGTGAAGGTGCTGTCTCGCGGGGCCGGCGCGACCGCCACCGCCCGGTTCGTCGACGAGGCGCGCGCGCTGGGCGTGATCCGCCACCCGAACGTGGTCGCGGTGCACGAGCTGGTCGAGGATCGCGGAGCGCTCGCGATGGCGCTCGAGCTGGTCGACGGTCCCACGCTCGACCGCTGGCGATGCGCCGAGGCCCCGCCCACCCGGGACCGGCTCGGGGTGTTCCGCGACCTGGTGTCCGGGGTCCGCGAGCTCCACCGATTCGGGCTGGTCCACCGGGATCTCAAGCCCGAGAACGTGCTGATGGCGAAGGTCGCCGGTGTGATGGTCCCGAAGGTCGCCGATCTCGGCTGCGCGAAGGTGACCGCCGCGTCGGCCGCCGGCACCCGCTCCGGGGTGACGATCGGTACCCCGAAGTACATGGCGCCCGAGCAGATCCGCGACGCGGTCAGCGCCGACGCGCGCGCAGACCTGTTCTCGCTCGGGGTCATCCTGTACGAGTTGCTGACGGACACCCTCCCGTTCACCTCGTACGATCTGATCGAGCTCCACGACAGCATCTGCCGCTCGTGGTACGTCCGCCTCGCCGAGCGCCGGCCGGCGGTGCACCCCGACATCGCGCGGCTGTGCGAGCGGCTGCTCCGACCTCGGCCGGAGGATCGCCCCGCGTCGGCGGAAGAGGTCCTGGCCGCGCTCCCTGGGGACCCGGTCGGGCCGACGCTGGTGGCGCGGTCCCCGGAGCGACGGACCCCGTCGGTCGCGCCGATCGCCGTGGCCCTCGGGACCGCGGCGGTGCTCCTCGGGGCGGCGTGGTACGGTCGCGCAGCGCCGAAGATCGTCGAGCCGGTCCCGGCGGTGATCGACCTCGCGGCGCTGGAGTCGCCGGTCTTCGCTGCTTCGACCCCGAACGAGGCGGAGGTACCGCTGCCCGTCGCGGCGTCTGCCGCGGTGCCGCCGCTCCGGGTCGACGATCCGACGGTCGCGCCGGCCCCTCAGCGGAAGTTCCGGCTGTTCAAGGGTCGGAAGACCCGAAGGTGAATCCGGCGTGGCTGACGTTGCCGAGGTGCCGCGTTAATGGTGTGAGGAATCATGCAACGCACCGCTGTCCATCGAACCGATCCGATCCGCGTGTTCCTGGCTCCGGGGTTGGACGCGCGATCCGCGGCTGCGCTCGGAGCGGAGGGGATCACGCGGGTCGACCGCCCGTCCGAGGACGTAGTGGTGGTCGCGTCCGGCGCCGCCGCACCGCCCGAGCTCGCGTGGGATGCGGTCGCGGTGGTGGTGGTGGGGGATCCTCCGCTCGAGGGCTGGCTCGAGGTCGAGGTGGATCGCGTGGTCACCCCCAGCGCCTGGGCGGCCGATCCGCGCGCGATCCTCGGCGAGGCGGCGGCCCACCGGTCTGCGATCCGCGTCCCGGCCGTGGAGCGCGAGCGCTGGCTCGGTGCGGTCCAGCGCCTGGTGGACGCGGACGCGGTCGCGCTGGTGATCGGGCGAGAGGTCACGGTGATCGGCGATCCGTCCCTGTCGGCGGCGTGGGAGGGGCCGGGCTCCGCCGCGCGCGCCACCCGCACGACCTCGGTCCTGGCCGGGTCCGGGCAGGCGATCCGCGACCGGCTCCGGGGCGCTGCGGTCGACGGCGTCGTGGCGGTGGCGCTCGGGAAGGCGGCAGACGGCGTGGTGATCGCCGTGGTCCGCGCGGAGGGGCGCGCGTGGGTCCCGCGCGCCGTGGGCCCGATCCGGGCGGCGGCTCGCGCGTTCACCGCGGCTCGGCGCGCGGCGCGGCTGGTGTCGACCGAAGCCGAGCACCGGCGCGCCGATCAGCTCGTCCGCCGGCTGATGTCGGTCGCGGGGCACGATCTGCGGAACGCGCTGTTCGCGGTCCGGCTGGCGGGCAAGGTGCTGGAGCGGTCCGTGGGCGTCACCCCGCAGGTCGCTGCGCTGAACCGGTCGGTGACCGGCGCGATCGACCTCGTCCGTCGGACGTTCGACGCAGGGGCGATGCTGCTCGATCCGCCGCCGGTGGCGCGACCGGGGATCGCCGCCGAGCTCGGCGAGGCGTGGGCGCGCGTGCTGCCGATGGTCCTCGGCGAGCCGGCCGCCCGGACGATCGACGGCCCCGCTCCGTCCGGTCGGGTCGCGGTCGATGCCGCCACGATCGAGCGACTGCTGGCGGTGGTGGTCGGCAACGCGGTGGCGCACGGAGCGGCGGACCGACCGATCACCGTCGCCACCGCGGTCGTCGGCGACCGGATCCGGGTGACGGTCGCGAACGGGGGGCGCCTCGCGGTGCGCGACTGGGAGCGGGTCGAGCCGTTCGAGCACCGATCCGGCGGCGGCCTCGGCCTCGGCCTGTACCTCGCTCGGCGGCTCGCGGAGCCGGTCGGGGCGGCGCTGTCGCTGGTGGCGGTCGACGATCGGGTGGAGGCCACGCTCGATCTCCCGGCGTCCCCGGCGCCCGCTCCGTCGGCGTAGCGCCCGGGTCGATCCCGCCTGATCCAGGACGAGCGGGACGCCTGGACGGGTAGGTCAGGGCCCTGCCCTGCCATCCCAGGAGGCCTCGGGAAAGCTCGCTTCGCGAGGTTCCCGGCCTGCTAGATGCTCATGGCTCGCCTTCGGACCGCCGCCCTCCGGGCGACCCTCCGCTCCCTGCGGCTCCTCGGTCCGATGCATGTGCCGGTTGTACCGTCGCAGCCACGCCGGACCTGCGGTCCCTCGGTCGCTCCGAGTCGTCCCAGCGAGCCGGGACGGCGGCCCGAAGACTCGCGTCAGGAGCGCGTGAACGCTCCCGGAGGGAGCATTCCCGAGCGCTCCTAGGGCAGGGCAGGCTCGACCAGCGCGCGCTGAACGTCGAGGGCCATCTCCGCCGCAGACGGGTACCGTGCCGCCGGGTTCGCCGCGGTCGCGCGGTCGAGCAACCGGGCGGTCGCGGCCGGGAATCGGTCCAGGGTCCGCTGGCGCTCGGCCGGATCGGTCAACACCCGCGGGCGGAGGTGGGTCGACAACGCGAGGATCAGCAGCCCGACCGAGAACAGATCGTGCGCCGGCTCGGCCGCGCGCGGGTTCGCCGCGAGGTCCGGGGCCGCGTAGCACGGCGTACCCACCGTGTGCCCGACCGCGGTGAGGCGCCGGTTCGGGTGGCGCGCGATCCCGAAGTCCGCGAGGCGGACGGTGCCGTCGGCCGCGAGCAGCACGTTCGACGGCTTGATGTCGCGGTGGACCGCGCCGGCGGCGTGGACGCGATCGAGCGCGGCCAACACCTCCGACATCAACCGCAGCACGCGCGGGAGCGGCAGGACCCGGTCGCGACCGAGATCGTACAGGCTGCCGACGCATCGCTCGCACACGTACGCCGGGGTGTTGTCCCAGGTGCCGTTCGCGTGGAGCGCGAGCACGTACGGTCCGCGGCACCGCTCGAGCAGATCGATCTCGTTCGCGAACCGCAGCCGCAGGTTCGTCCGCACCGCCAGGTTCGGTACCAGCCGCTTCAGCGCGACCGCTGCGCCGGACGCGCGATCGACCGCCTCGTACACCTCCGCCATCCCGCCACGCCCGAGCAGCGGCCCGATGTCGACGACCTCGCTCAGATCACGGGAGATGGCGGACTCCTCGGACACCGGCGCCGCGAGCTCAACAGCCGGGCGCACGGAGGGTGACCAACGGCGTTCCGCCGCGACTGGGGTGGGTGCGCGCGACCTGGATCACGATCTGATCGTCGTCGCCTGCGAGACAGAACAACTGCCGCATGGTGGTCTCCTGGGGGACCGGGGCGGCCCCGGGGCCTGCGTCCGCGCTGGATGCGCTCGCAGGATCGCCCGACGCCCCCTCGGTATAGCCGAATCGAAACGCCTCGTACCGGCCCGTCGGAAGGTCGGCGGTCGTCAGCCGGAACGGCTCGGAGCCAGCGCTCGCGCGCACCTCCGGCGGCAGCTCGACCCGAATCCATCCGCGGCCTTCGTGCATCAGCTCGACGTACCGAGGCACGACGTCGCCGGGCGATGCCTGCCCGACCGCGGCCAGATCGATCTCGATCGGTACCTGCTTCACGCAGCCGCCGGGAGAACCGAGCAGCCAGAGTCCGAAGGTGCGCATCGGGAGATCCTCCGCTGTACGCGACATGCTCATCATATACTTTCATGTATGAAAAGCAAGCAGGATCGCGAGCGACGATCGCCGATGGACTCCGGTGCATTGTGCAACGTGGTGTCCGTGTCCGTTTGCATGACGGCAAATGTGTTACGGGAATCCGAGTGGGGGCGGTCCCCGCGCACCGAATCGGAAGGGGAGGGGAGATGTCGAAGTCGCAGACGTCGCACAGCGTGGTGGTCGATGTACCGGTCCGCACCGCCTACAACCAGTGGACCCAGTTCGAGGAGTTCCCCAAGTTCATGAAGGGGGTGGAGGAGGTCAAGCAGCGCGGTCCGAATCGGGTGTTCTGGCGGGTCACCGTCGCGGGTCGGACCGTGGAGTACGAGGCCGACATCGTCGCCCAGATCCCGGACCAGCGGATCGCGTGGCGGAGCGTGTCCGGCAAGGAGACCGGCGGGGTCGTCGACTTCGAGTCGCTCGGCCCGGATCGGACGCGGGTCACGCTGGAGATGACCTACGAACCCGAGGGCGTCCTCGAGAACATCGGAGACCTCGTCGGCCTGGTGGCGATGCGGACCCGCGACGACCTCGAGAACTTCAAGAAGCACATGGAGTCCCGCGGGGTCGAGTCCGGCGGCTGGCGGGGCGAGATCTGAACCACCTCGGGTCCCGCCGCGCGCGGGGCCCGAGCTCCCCCGGAGGTGACGATGCACGAACAACGGCCCGACGAGCGAAAGCTGCCCGAGGACGAGGACACCGTCGTCCCGGGCGACCTCGGGCGAGAGCGTCGCGGCAGCGTCGAGCTGTTCGAGCTGCTGCACGCGGATCACGAAGAGGTGACCGAGCTGATCGACGAGCTGATCGGGACCCGGCCGACCGACCTCGCGGGGCGGGAGGAGCTGTGGGAGGATCTGTTCGTCGGGCTCACCGCGCACACCCAGGCGGAGGAGGAGGTGGTCTACCGCCGCCTCGTCGCCGCGCTCGCGACCCGGCACGCCGCGGAGGCCGCGATCGACGAGCACGATCGGATCGAGGACCTCCTCGCCGAAGCCGACGGGATGGAGTGCGACGATCCGGAGTTCGATCCGACCGTTCGACGGCTCCGCGCGAAGATCGCGGACCACGTGCGGACGGAAGAGGAGGAGCTGCTCCCGGCAGCCCGCGAGACGGTCACGTCCGACGAGCTGCTGCGGCTCGCTCAGCGGTTCGACGGCCACAAGCGCTCGACCGAGCTCGAGCTGCGCTCGGATCGCCAGAGTCCGCTCGTGGCTGCCCCGCCGACCGGTGCGGACGAGCTGGGCGCGCTGCCCGACGACGTCCTGTACCGGCTGGCGCAGCACCGGCGGATCCGGGGGCGCAGCCGGATGAACCGCGACCAGCTGATCGCGGCCCTCGGTCGCGCGAAGGAGCGGTCAGGCGGTCCCACGAAGCCCTGACCGGGGTCGAGGTGGATCGACGGCAGCCGCGCGGCGTCCTGCGTCGGTCAGGTCAGCTGGATCCATTCCCGCGCGTGCGCGGTGAGGATCTCGACCGCCACGGCTCCGACGCCGATGTGGACCGCGACGGACAGGTCGCCGGTCGCGTCGGTGTCGGACGTCTCGGTCACCACCTCGCGCAGCCGCCGCTCGACCGCGTGGACGAGCCCGTCCAGTCCGTCGATCGGGTGTGCGCCGGCGAGGGTGGTGCGGACGCGCGCGAGCATCGAGTCGAAGCCGAGGTCGTCGAGCCTGAATCCGGACGCCTTCATGGTGGTCCCCCGTCGGTCGTTTCATCCGTATTCCTGGATCTGCAGCGTTGCCAAATGAACGTGGGTCGTCCCACGCCACCGGGATCGCCGGGCGAACGGGGACGACATTCCGCGGATCGGCTCGATCCTGGGCCGATGGCGCGGACCGTGACGCCGCACCGCTGGCTGCACCACAGCAATCGACGCGGTCGGTTGCGGGCACCCGGTTGGACCCCGCGGGTCCGCGACCTATGTCCGACACCGGGGCGGGACCGGCGCGCGCTCACCCGGACCCGGGCCGGGACGAGGCCGCGGGTCCACCCAGGTGTGGCGCCCGGACCGCGAGTGGAGGATTTCGATGAGCGAGACAGAGCAATTGGTCGTCCGGACGCCAGCCCCGCTCAGCGCGCGCGCGGATCGGTTCCGCAGTCGGCTCGATCGGAGCCGCGCCCGCCTGCAGCGCGCAGTGGTGCGGGTCCAGGACGCCGCCCGCGACATGACCCCTGCGGCCCGGATCGAGGACCAACCCGTGCGATGGCTGCTCGGCGGGCTCGCGGTCGGGCTGCTGCTCGGCTGGATGTCGTCGACCCGGCGCGACCGGTGAACCTCGTGAACCCACTGGAGGAACGAATGCAGAACGAGACTGGATCTACGAGGCGTGACGCGATCGACACCGCCCGCGACGCCGCCGCGCGGGTGCTCCCGGTCGAGCCCGAGCGGATCGACGCGATGGCGGACCAGGCCCGGCAGCTCGATCGGCGGGTGCGGGACCTGGTCAAGGCGTACCCCACTTCGACGGTGCTCGGCGCCGTGGCGATCGGCTTCCTGGCCGGTCGCATGCTGCGTCGCTGGTGATGGAGGATCCGATGGAGACCGTGGAATCGATGGCTGACGACGCGAACACGGAGGATCGGACTCCGGACCTGCGCGACGACGAGTCGACGCTGTCCGAGATGGTCGGCGCGCTGCGGCGCGAGCTCTCGCACCAGGCGGAGACCCGTCCGTACACCACCCTGATGGTGTCGGCCGCCGCCGGGTACGTCCTCGGGGCCGGTGTGCCCCGGTGGGCGGCCCAGATCGCGACCGCGGTCGGCAGCCGGATGGTCGTCGCGAAGCTCGTGTCGGCCCTGGTCGACGAGCGCTGAACGGAACCGCACCCCGCACGAACGAACAAGGAGAGACCATGGCTTACCTCGAGAACTTGTCGCCGGACCACGTCTTGAACGCGATCGGGCTCCGTCGGAACACCGAGACGTCGATGATGACCGACGCCGTGCTGCCTGCGCTCGCGGTGTTCGGGGCCG
The DNA here is from genome assembly GCA_040079715.1 of Myxococcota bacterium. GTDB lineage: Bacteria > Myxococcota_A > UBA796 > UBA796 > JACKER01. The sequence continues at coordinate 7,532 of JBEBJW010000103.1, forward strand.
GCCTGGTGGTCGGCGCCGGGATCGCGCTGCTGCTCGCGCCGACCAGCGGCCGGGAGCTCCGCGACGACCTGCAGCGGAAGGCGGGCGAGCTGTCGGACACGGTCCGGGCCAAGGTGCCGGCGATCGCCAACAACCTGAAGAAGAACGAGGCGAACCCGAACCCGATCCTGTGATCGCGGTCGGTCCGTCACGTCCGCGCGGCCCGGGGGTCTGCTCCGGGCCGTCGTGCGTTCGACGCTCGCCCGCGGGTCCATCGTCCGTCTGCGGCGAATCCGCGGCGTCGACCGCCCCTCTGCTCCTGGCGCGACGACGGCAGAGACGTCGAAAGCCCGCCCCGGGCGTTCCGGAGCGGGCTCACCGAGGTGGTGGTGGGGTCTAGCCGGGGCCGATCGGGTCGGCGCCGGGCTTGTCGTTCACCTCGCCGTCCAGCGCGTCGATCTCGATCGCGATCTGGTTCAGCTTCGCGCGGATGTCGTCGGACATCCGGGCGGCGGCGTCGCCGGTCTTGTCGGCCTGCTTGCTCAGCTGGTCGCGGGCGTCGCGCACGTCGGTCTCGATCTTGTCGAGCCGCTTGCGATGGTCGTCCGACACCTTGTCCATGCTGTTGTCAGCGTCGCGGCGCGCCTTCTGGACCCAGTCCTCCAGCTTCTTGACCTCGACCTCCAGGTTCTGGCCGATCGGGGCGACCGTCACCGGGGTCGCCGGGTTCGCCGCGTCGACCTTGTCCCTGCTGTTCACGTCCTCGAGCTGGTCACGGACCTGATCGGGGGACTGACCGCGCTCGATCGACTGCGCCGCTTCCCGGCTCTCCTCCCGCGGCCCCTCGTTCAGGTCGCAGCCGGCAACCAACCCGGTGATCACGGTCAGGATGATGTACTTCATCGTTCCTCCTTGCAACCGGTACGTATTGCACCACAAAATAGATGCAAAAAATCCGGTATCCATCCGAGCGGCGATGGCGTGGTTCGGGCTCAGGCCGCCGCCTCGTCGACCGCGTGGGGCTCCGGCGCGGCCCGTTCGCCCCGCCAGGCGGTCCACGCGCGGGTGAGCTCCGCTCCGAGCAGCACCAGGATCGCCGTGTAGTACACCCACACCAGCACCACCGCGAGCGATCCGGCGGCGCCGTAGAACGTCGCGACGGCGCTCGAGCCGAGGTACTGGCCGATCAGGAGCTTCCCGATCACGAACAGGGCGCTCGTCACGAAGCCGCCGACGATCACCTGGTGCCACGAGATCGCCCGGTCCGGCAGGAACTTGAACATCGACGAGAACACACCGGCGAACACCGCGAACGACACGCCGAGGTCGATCGCGGTCGACGACGGGTCGCCGAGCCAGGGGGGGAGCCACCCGGACAGCCACCCCGACGCGGCGCCGAGGATCGCGCTCGCGAACAGGCTGACCACGAGCAGGAACGCGATGATCGCCATCATCGCGAGCGAGATCAGGCGCTTCAGCACGAACCGGCCGAGGTTCAGACCCGGTCGCGGCTCGACCCGCCACACGTGGTTCAGCGAGCGCTGGAGCTGCACCAGGACCGTGGTGGCGCCGACCACCGCCAGCGCCCCGCTCACCACCGACGGCCAGCGCCCCTGGTCGAGGGCGGACGCGCTGCTGTCGAGGATCGCCCGCACCTGCTCCGCGCCCGCCTGCCCGACCAGGAGCCCGGCCTGGGTCACCAGGTACGCCGCGATCGTGTCCGGATCCACGAGCAACGCGGTGAGCTTCATCACGATCACGATCAGCGGGGCGAGGGAGAACAGCGTGTAGAACGCCAGCCCGGCCGCGTGGGTGGGACAGTCGTCTCGGAAGAACCCGTCGAACGCGTCGTACACCACGGCGCGGGTCGCTCGGATGAAGGTCACGGGAAGCCCTCCTGCGTGCTCCAGTGCTGTAACTTCGCTCGAGTTGTTATATGCAATCAACCGAATTAGGTATCGGGCGAGACCGGAGGAGACCGATGCGATCGATGTGGTACGCGGTGACCCTCGCGCTCCTGAGCGCGGGATGCGTCCCCAAGGGCAAGTACGACGCGCTGCAGAGCCAGTACGATGCGTTGTCCACCCAGTATTCGACGCTGCAATCGTCCACGGGCGGGCTGAAGGTCGAAGTGAACGAGCTGGAGGAGCACGTCACGCTGCTCCGGGAGAGCAACGACTACCTCGGATCGTTCTACACCGACCTGCTGGACGAGTTCCGCCCGCAGCTCGAGGCCGAGGACGCCGAGCTGATCGTGTACCCCGACCGGCTGTCGCTGGCGCTCGCGCAGGACGTGACGTTCGACAGCGGGTCCGCTCGGCTGACCGCGGCCGGTGACGACACGCTCGCGTCGCTCGCCGCGCTGCTCGAGCGGCACCCCGACCGGCGGTTCCACGTCGAAGGGCACACCGACGACGTCCCGATCGACACCGCCCGGTACGCCAGCAACTGGGAGCTCGGGGCGGCGCGGGCCGCGCGGGTGGTCGAGTCGCTGATCGCCGCCGGGGTCCCCGCGGATCGGCTCGCGGTCACCTCGTACGGGGAGACCCAGCCGCTCGTCGCGAACGCGGATCCGGACTCGCGGCGGCTGAACCGCAGGGTCGAGATCTCGTTCCAGCCGACGCTCGAGGAGCTGCCGGGGCACCGACGGCTGGTCGACGCCGCCCACCGGGTGGTGTACGCCGACGGCGCGGATCCGTCGGCGGTGCCGGAGATCGCGCGCGATCGTCGGTCGGATCAGGTCCCGCCGCCTCCCGCCGCGCCGCCCCCGGCCGCGTCGGACGATCCGCCGACGTTGTAGACGAGCATCGACCGGATCACCTGGCCGACCCGCTCCAACGGCGCCAGGTGGTCGACCGCCCCGATCGCGAGCGCCGCGGTGCACGCGACCGGGCTGCGGGCGGAGGCGGGGTCCTGCGCGATGGTCACCCCGCCGCGCCGGCGGATCGCGAGCAGCCCGACCGCGCCGTCGCCGCTCGCCGCGGTCAGCAACACCCCGATCACCCGCGGCCCGTACGCCTCGGCCGCCGAGCCGAACAGCACGTCGATCGACGGGCGGGCCCTCGACTCGGGCGGGTCGACCGACAGCGCCAGGTGATCGCGCTCGATCAGCAGGTGGTAGTCCGGCGGGGCGAGGTGGACCTCACCGGCGCGGAGGCGCTCGCCGTCGATCACGTCGCGGACGACCCGACCGGTGGCCCGCGACAGGTGGTCTGCGAGCCGTGACTGGGACCCGACCGGCCGGTGCAGCACCGCCGCGATCGGGGGGAGCCACTCCCGGTCGGCGCCGAGGTCCCGAACCACCCGGGAGACCGCCTCGAACCCGCCGAGCGACGCTCCGATCACCACCAGCTCCGTCATCGGACCTTCCGATACAGTCGGAGCTCCTCGTCGATCACGTCGAACGCGTCGGCGTGCCGCGAGAACCGCAGCGACTCGCTCGTCCCGAGGGCCAGCACCCCCGAGCGGACGAGGCTGGCGTGGATCAGCGAGTGGACGCGGTCCTTGAGCGCGGACTCGAAGTAGATCAGCACGTTCCTGCACAGCACGAGGTGGAACTCGTTGAACGACCCGTCGGACACGAGGTTGTGCTGGGCGAACACGAGGTTCGACCGCGGCGCGTC
>JBEBJW010000104.1:0-11128 GCA_040079715.1 Myxococcota bacterium
CCTGGACGGCTGGAGCGCGGATCTCCTGGTGGTCGACCGTGGCGGGACCCGGGCGATCGCCGGACCGGTGACCGCCGGACGGGGGGCGCCCGGGCTGACCCCGGATCGCGCGATGGTGGCCTTCACCCGGGAGGGCGAGGGCATCCTCCGGTTCGTGGAGCTCGGCGGCCCTGCGGCGATCGATCTCCCCGTGGGGCGGGAGCGCTGCGTCACGCCGGTTCTCGGCCGACGCGGGGACCAGCTGCTGGTGGCGTACGGCGCGCTGGGATCGGCGGAGAAGGCGTTCCATCGGACCCTGTACGTCCGCGACGTGACGGCGGTGATCCCGCTCCGTCCGGCGCTGGCGGGGCCACCGCGTCGAGGGTGGCTCGCTGCGACGGTCCTCGTCGCGCTCGCGACGCTGGCCTCGTCCGCTCTCGGTCTCCGTCGCCGACCGCGAGCTGACTCGGCCTGACCGTGTTCTTCGACCTCGCTGTGCCCGATCGACGGCCCGCTGTTCTTCGGGGCCGCCGGCGGCGCGCACGACGTGCTTGCCGCAACCAACAGCCCGTCGAAGTGCGGACGGTCACGATCGCGCGGGCGTGGCTCCAGGCTCCGAGATCGCGGAGCCTACCGCAACGGCGCGTCGACCAGCAGCGACTGGACGTACGCGTCGGCGCCCGTGGCCCGGACCCGGACCTCCCGGATCGATCCGTCGCGGAACCGGATCCGCGCGATCCGGTCCACCGACCACCGCCCCTTCCCGCGAGTGACCGCGCCCGGGTCGACCAGAGCGCCGTCGAGGTCGTACCAGATCCGCGGCGTCGCCCGCTCGCCGAGCGAGGGACCCCGGAGCGAGATCAGGTCGAAGCGATGCCCCTCCACCTCGCGCCGGATCGCGTCGTCGGCCGCCTGGGACGTCTGGCCGGACATCCACATCACCGCCGAAGTGGCCAACCCGAATAGCACTGTCGCGAAGGCTACCCCTGCCAGCGTCACCGTCATTCGCCCCCCGAGCGGAGTACGTCGGCGCCGGCGGAGGTGTTTCAGCGAGGACCTCGACGCCACGATTCGTCGGGGACGGCGCGGGGCGGGGGGTCGGACGAGGTCGCTGTGCTGAGCATCCGCATGGCGCGTGCCGCATGGTTCGCGCTGGCGGGTGCGGGGAGACACGGGTCGCGCACCCCTCGCTCCTCGCGTGGGGATGTTCCGGGGTTTCTTCGTGAGCTACGGGGCCTGCGCGCCTTCGCCAGTGGGACCCAGCACGCAGACGACCGCGGGGAACCACTGCTCGGCCATGACGCAGATGGACACCAGGTCCTGGGCGGACCATCGGGGACTGGGGTCGATCAGGACCATGTGCAGTCCACCCGGGTTCTTGCCCCTCCATGTCGCCGTGAGGGTCCGTTGCAGCTCCGGTCCCAGGGGCGCGGGACGCCCGAGCTCCCCCCCGTCCAGGAAAAACCGGGCGAGGCCATCCGCCTCCGTCACGCTCAGCAAGCCTGTGAACGACGGCGCCCAACCGTCGACCCTCAGCTGGCGCAAGGCCAATGGGTTCACCGGCGACCCCCGGTCCGGCGGAGCCTGCACCAACCTTCGGACCCCGCCGAACCGGGTGCCCCCCCTCGACCCGAAGGGGTTCAGACCCCCCATCGACCAAGGGTCGACCCATGTCCGCACCCAGGGTCCACCCCACCTGCGTCGGCCTCCGAAGGCCGAACGCGAGAGGGTCGACCCTCGATCGACCGGCCTGCCGACCCCGCTCGACCGGTCGTCGACCACCCCTCGGGGGGGCTCCACAGGCTCACCCCCGGACCGAGCGTGACGGACCCCGCCGAGGGACGTGCCATCCGCGATCCCGGCGAGCGAACGGCGGGTCACTCCGGCGCCGTACGAACCGACACCACGCCGGCTGCGCGCGGCTCGGCGAACGTCCCGGGCGGGATCGCCGTCCCCCACACCGCCGCCTCGACACACGCGGCGAGGTCCGGATCGGCGGCGCGCGCCTCGACGGCGGTGAACTCGTCGTAGGTCAGCTCCAGCGCGAGCTCCACCTCGCCGGTGCAGCCGCCGAGCGCGAGGATCGATCGGACGCGATCGGCGTCCACCGCGGCGATCTCCGTGTTCGGCGCGCCGTTGCCTTGGTAGCCGATCAGGTGCAACCCGGCGAACGCCTGATAGAGCCTGGTGCCGAGGTAGTCGGCCTGATCGCGCACCACCAGCAGCTCGAACAGGTTCCGGTCGGCGGGCGGATTGGCCAGCGCGCCCGAGCTCCACCGCCACTCATACAGATCGCGCGTCTGCCCGGCGAACGCGTGGGTCAGCGCCGCGAGCTCGGCCGGCGCCGGCATGCCCCAGACCGCCTCGAAGTCGTCGAGGTCGGAGCCTCCGAGCAGGTTGAAGGCCTCCTTCACCAGCGCGCGTACGCGTCTTCGAGCTCGGGGTTGGCGCTCGGCTTCTGGTCACTGTCGTCGTCACCGTCGGGCGTGCTGCTTCGCGCAGACGGCTGCTGCGGACCGCAGTGGAGGAAGCCCCTCGCCGCGTTCACGCCGCAGCCGGCGGTCCCCTCGCGCTCCACAGGCGTGGCGTGGTGGACGGTCGGCCGAGGGAGGCAGCCCAGCACGCGCCGCACAGCCCGCCGACCCTGGACGACGGCATGGACCCACATCCGCCCCGGGCAGTGCGGACACGCCACCGCGTCCACGCCGAACACGCGGAACAGAAGGTCCGCCCAGGGAACCCACGGGGTGTTGCGAGTGGGGGCAGCTTCACCCGGGCGGGCAGCAGGCAGACCCGCTCCTTGCTTGGTCACCCACGAGCCGTGTTCGAGCGACGCGTTGCCCCGACGGACCACCCGCTCAACGTCGCCTCTATCCAGGTTTCGCGCCTGATTTCGACTTCGACTTCGACTTCGACTTCGACTTCGCCCCCGCTCCCGTCTTCCCGGACTTCGACTTCGACTTCGACTTCCCCGTTGCGCCCGACCCAGGCTTCGGCCGCAGCGCGCGGAACCAGTCGCGCGCAGTATCCGCCTGCCAGGCCCACCCTTCCTCGAGCACATGACGCATCCCCGGCTCGAGCGCCGGATCGCGAGGCGGATCCCGGAGCACCGGATCCTTCACATCGCGATTGGGATGTTGCAGCAGCGTCACGAACAAGGCACGGCTCGCGTCATCGAGCCCCAGCGTGCGCAGCGCACCAATCGCCCAGAAGAGGCGATAGTCTAGGTCGGTCGGCAGATTGCGGGTGTCGCGTGGCAGCTTTGGCAGCAGGCGCTCGACGTACTGGATGATCGCAGGCCGCAGCGCGGCCCGGCCCTTGATGCCCGCGAGCTCGACCACGCGTGACGTGAAGAGCGCGTTCTCGTCCGCGAGCAGGCGCGCCAGCCCTTCATCGCCCACGCGCGCAAGAAACGCCTCGAGGCTGAACAGATCGACGGGCGTGGCGGGCGCGACCGGACTGCCGCGGCGGGCGAGCGCTTCGTGCGCGAGACGGCGGAGCACCCGATCGTCGCGGCGGGTGAACGGCTCGACCAGGCTGTTCGGCAACTCGGTCTCGGCAAAGATGCTCAGCGCCAGCTCGGTGCGCACGTGGTCATAGCTGGAGGCGCTCGACTCGTCGGAGAGCCGCTTGCGAACGAACTGCTCGATGACCGGCGGGCAGACGCCGGTGAAGGCGCGGAGCGCCAGGCCACGCGCGACATTCACCTCGTCGCCGAATTCGGTCTCCGGAGGCAGCCGCGCGGCCCAGCGGGCGCGCATCGCGGCGTCGGCCCCGGCGCCGCAGTCGGCAGCCGCCAACAGCATCGAGGTGACGCCGTCGCCGTGGTTGGACTCCTCATGCAGCGACGCCGAGAGCGTGAGCAGAATGTCGACCGCGCTCGGGTCGCCGATGACCCGCAGCGCCCGCCCGGCGTGGTGGTTGAAGCGCGGCGCGGTCGGCCCCCACTTGTGGAGCTTCTCGACGAGCAGGCCAGCCGGGCGCGGATCGCCGATCTCGCCGAGCGCCCAGACCGCGGCGTAGGTGAGCTGCTCGTCGTCGCCGAAGTCGAGATAGTGGGGGCCCTTCTTGGGGCGCACCTTTTCGAGGATCGCGAGGATCGGATCGATCGCGTCGCGATCCTTCATCGCGCCGAGCACCCACAGGACCCGCTGCCGCTTGTGGTCGAAGCGCTCTTTCTTGGCCAGCAGCGGGCGGAGCGCGGTTGCAGCGCGTGGATCGATCGCCCGCAAGCGCGCCAGATCGCGCAACAGCCTAAGCGCCAGCGGCCAGGCCGCGCGAACGCCCGGATTCTTGGGTGGCGGCTCGTCAGGGTCCACGGGGCTCGGCTCGGTCGCGTCCTGCACCGCCAGGCCGACCCACAGCGGAACCAGCAGCGCGGCGGCCTCATCGGAGAGTCGGTCGAGGAAGAGCTCGACGACCTCCTCGCACTCGTGGTCGAGGGTCTTGTTCATGCGATGCCAGCGGTCCGAGCGCAGCCAGTCGAGCCGCTGGAACGCGTCAGTCAGACCGGGCTGCTCCCGCGCGATCGCCCAGAGCGCGCGATGCGCCGGCAGATCGTCGATGCGCTGCCACGCGAGCTCGACCCGATCTGCGCCGCTCGCCACTGCGGCGCGCACTTCGGCCTCGGTCGACTCGAGCGCCTTGTCGAGACGCTTGGCTGCGGCGCGCTTCTCCGCCGCCCGCGCCTTGGCTCGCGCCGGATCGAGATCGAGCGCGATGAAGCGCTGGCGCAGCGCGTGGATGTCTTCGATCTTGCCGAGCTGCTTTCGCCCGCCGAGGAACTGCTCGACCAGCGCGCCGGCATCGCGCACCAGACGCGACGCGTGCGAGCGCGCGACCGGCAGCATGCGATCGATCCAGACGCGATTGTCGAAGAAGAAGGAGCGCCACAAGAGCAGCAACGCGGCCGGCGCCTGATTGAGCCACGGTTTGACCTCTTCGAAGAATGCGTCGGTCAGGGGCACGTTGAAGCGTTCGTCGAAGAGCTCGGGCATGTCCTCGAGCCCCATCACGCCGTCCTGGCGGAACAGGAAGATCAGCCATTGGCAGCGCCACGCCCGCCCACGGCTCACCTGTGCGCCGTCGTAGCTCAGCGCAGCGTCGTCCCCGAGCGTCGAGTGGAAGTGCCAGGTCGGCGCGACCTTGCCGTCGAGCGCCGCGACGCCGCGCTGCCAGACCTCCTTGGAGAGGCTCCGCTGGTCGTGTGCCGCACACAGGCTGCACAGCCATGCGAGGTGTGCGGCGTCAGAGGCCAGCTCCGTGAGGCCAAACTCTTCGTGGTCGAAGTGGATCACCTGGCGCGGGCGCGCGTGGCCCCCCTTGGTGGGCGGGTAGACCTCGAGGAGGTAGGAATCGCCGTTGCCTTGGTAGCCGATCAGGTGCAACCCGGCGAACGCCTGATAGAGCCCGGTGCCGAGGTAGTCGGCCTGATCGCGCACCACCAGCAGCTCGAACAGGTTCCGGTCGGCGGGCGGATTGGCCAGCGCGCCCGAGCTCCACCGCCACTCATACAGATCGCGCGTCTGCCCGGCGAACGCGTGGGTCAGCGCCGCGAGCTCGGCCGGCGCCGGCATGCCCCAGACCGCCTCGAAGTCGTCGAGGTCGGAGCCTCCGAGCAGGTTGAGGGCCTCCTTCACCAGCGCGCTCTTCTCGAACGCGTACGCGTCTTCGAGCTCGGGGTTGGCGCTCGGCTTCTGGTCACTGTCGTCGTCACCGTCGGGCGTGCTGCTTCGCGCAGACGGCTGCTGCGGTGCGGGACCGCTGTGGAGGAAGCCCGCAAACGGACCCGAGAGGAACTGCGCAACCTCGCCTGCAAACCAGTGGTCGTCCGGGTGTCCACGCATCGTCTGGCCTCCTGTCGCCGAGACGATACGAGAAATCCGCGTCGATGCCGAGCAGGCGCGCGCGGGCGTCGCGTGGGGGGTGACAGGTAGGGCGCCCTGACGGTCCGGCACGTTCACGGTAGGCATCGGGTGGCCGGATCCGCGGTGGGGATCGGCGCCGCCTCCCAGGTCGCTGCCTCCGCCGGGAGCAGCCAGCCGTTCTCCACCATCCGCCCGAGGACCTCGCCCCGGCGGAATCGCGCGAGGTCGGCGTCGCGAAGGAACGAGTAGCGGCTCGGGGCCGGGACCATCCCCGCCAGGAGCGCCGCCTCGCCGAGATCGAGCTGGTTCGCGGGCTTCCCGAAGTAGTGCCGCGCTGCCGCCTCGACCCCGTACGTGCCCCCTCCCAGGAACACCACGTCGAGGTACAGGTCGAGCAGCTCCATCCGGGTCAGCTCGGCGTCGAGACGCCAACCCAGCACGAGCTCCTCGAACCTGGAGGCGCCGGGACCCCGCTCCCGCCGGACATGGGCGGCGAGCCGACGGGCCATGGGAGAGGACGCGGGCCTGGGCCGCTCGAGCAGCGTCGGGTCCTCGGCGGCCACGAACGCCTGCCAGACCAGAGGCGGCAGGTCCTCGATCGAGATCCAGATCTGACATACCTCCACCTCGGTCAGGTCCCACGGCAGGAACGCGCTCGGGTTCGACAGATCGGGCTCCCGGTGGGCGACGCCCCAGCCGCAAATCGCCACCCAACCGAGCGCCGCGAGACCGATCCCCCACCGGACGGCGCGCATCAGGCGGCCTCGGATCGGAGCAGCGAGGCCAACCGCTCCCGAAGCGCGACGAACGTGGCGGTGTACTGCGCCTGCTCCAGGGCCCGGCCGGGGAGGCCGTACCGCTCCCAGGCGCCGTCGTGTGCCGATTCGGGCAGCGACGACCGGATCTCGGGCGGGATCGCCGCCGCCGCCGCCACCAGCGCACGCCGGACCGGCTCCCCTCCCTGGTTCAGGCAGAACACCACGACGTCCCAGGCGTGGGCCGCGTGGCGCTCCTCGTCGTCCGCGAGCGACCGGAGGACCCGGGTGATGGCCGGGACCTCACACCGCTCGACCAGCGCCGCGATGACCCTCGCGCTGACCCCCTCGTGGAGCACACCGTCCACGAGCGATGTCGACGCGAGCTCGGCCAGCCGTGCTTCGCGGTCGCCGTGGAGCGCGCCGGCGGTGCTGGCGGCCGGGAACGGCGCCGGCGACAGGGCCCGACCATCGATGGCGCGCGCCAGGCCGAAGGTGGCCTCGGTGTGGCGGATCTCGTCGACCCCGTCTCGTGCGGCGTCGATCAGCAGCTCGGGAGGTGCCCCCACGGCCACCAGCTCGAGGCCGAGCCGGGCGAACGCCGCGACCGACGCGTGCTCGGTGCGGCCGTTCTCGCGCCAGGCCGCGGCCACCGCGCTCCGCACCTCGGGCGGGAGCACGATCTCGTCGGTCGGCGCAGCCCACGCCCCACCCGAGCCGACGGGCGGCAGGACGAGCTGACCGCTCTGGCGCAGCTGCCGACCCCGCGCGAACACCAGGAGCAGCCCGAAGGCCGTCGTCCCGAACAGGGCCGCCGACAGCAGGCCGGTCAACCCACCGGCGATCGCGAGCTTCGAGCGCCAGTTCAGGAGCGCCGGCACCACCGAGGCGACGCCCGCCAGGACGGCGAAGGCCGGGCCAGCGAAGATCAGGAACAACGCGAGGTTGTCCGCGCTCGGAGTGGCGATCAGCGCAAACCCGGCCAGGGGCCCACCGATCCCGGCGGCCAACGACGCGAAGACGAGCGCCCACGGCGAGATGTGCGGGCTCCGTTCGATCGGGGGATGGTACGGGTTGTTCATCGGCCCTCCCTCCGGTCTGCGCTGCACGAACCGGGCCACGCGGGAACGCGGTGCGATCGGCGCGGCCGGGGGAGCGTTCTGCGTTCGGTAGAGCCGGTCGACGTCGCCGCACGCTTCGAAGCCAACCCCTTCGGTTGGGACGCCGGTGGCTGGTTTCTGTTCTACGAGGCCCTCGGGTACGGGATGGTGGTCACCCTGTGGGTGCAAGCGCCGAGTCGGCGACGCCGAGGTAGACTCGGCGGGCCGTCGGGAGCGACGCGAGATGGGCCGGACAATCGGAATCGAGCTCGGAATCAGCCACGCCGCATGCGCCTGCGTGCGGGACGGAGAGGCAGAGGCGATCACGTTTCGAGACGGGTCCCGGTCGGTCCCGTCGCTGTTCGCCATCGACGGGTGGGGGCGGTTCGAACCGCTGGACGCCGCCGCCCTCGGTCCACCCGAGTCGCCGCCGCACCTGTTCGGGGTCCCGTCCGGGTCGGAGGCGATCCGACGGCTCGTGACGTTCGAGCTGCAGGCCGCCGGGGGAGAGCTTCGGATCGAGGCCGCAGGTCAGCGCTTCTCGCTCGAGCAGATGTTCGTCGTCATCTTGGGCCAGCTGGTCGAGGCGGCCGCGGACGTATTCGACGACGATGTCGACAGTGCGGTCATCGTCGTCCCGGATGGGTTCGACGACGATCGCTGCCGAGAAGCGGTGAGGTCGGCAAGCAGGCGAATCGGGCTCGGGGTGTGGCGACTGATGCCCGAGGCCCAGGCGGCGGCGTTGGACCACAAGTTCCAGGGTGGGCTTCACAGTGGGCTTCACCAGCGGGTCGCCGTCTACAACTTGAGCAGCCGCTCGTTCAGCTTCACCCTCATCGACATCCGGGACAAGATCTTCGATACGGTCGCGAGTCGCTTCGATCCGCTCCTGGGCGGCGTTGCGTTCGACGATGCGCTCGCGCGATGGGCGATGCAGGCGCTGTGGGAGGAGACCGGACTCGACCTGTCGGGCGATCCGTCGGCCGTGGCGAGGCTCCTCGCCGCCTGTGAGCAGGCGAGGGTCCGCCTGTCGACCGAGGACGAGGTCACCCTGTCGCTCGAGCGGTCGGGTGAACCGGACGGTGTGGTGCCGATCGACCTGCATCTCCAGCTGACGCGCGACCGGCTCGAGGCGCTGACCAGCGACCTCGTCGACCGGTCGATCGGGACCTGTGCAGCGGTCCTCGCGCAGGCGGACATCACCTGGGCCGACCTCGACGAGATCCTGCTGGTTGGCGGTCCGTCCGCGATGCCGATGGTGCGACGGAGGCTCACGGATCTCGCGAAGCCACCCGCCAGGCAGTTCATCCCCGCGCTCGGTGCGGCGTCGTTCGGCCACTACCTCGCCCATCGCGACCACTCGGGCGACATGCGGGGCCTCGGCATTCTGTTGGCGCCTATCGGCGTCGAGACGCCCGACGGGTCGATGCGCGTGCTGTTCAAGAAGTACCAGTGCCTACCCGACGAGCGGGTCCACGCGTTCGAGACTTCGACCGACCAGCAGCACGAGATGGTGCTTCGAATCTACCAGGGCCTGGCGCCCCTCACCACCGACAACGCGTTCCTCGGCGCCTTCGTGATCAGGGGCACCCGGGGAGCGATTGGCGAGCTGTCCGTCGACGCGAGGTTCTCGATCGTCGAGGACGACAATCACTATCTCCTGAGCCTTCGGGCAGCGGACCGCAGGACGGGGGATCGGCTGCTCCACAAAACCATCTCGGTCCGCCCCCCCGCCGTGGGGCGGTCCTCCGGGCGGGCCGGTCTGGTGATTCCCGCTGAATTCCTCGACAGTACCCCTTGAGGGTCTGCATCGCCGAGCCGCCCTCGTTGTGCAGCCGCACCGGTCCAGTCGCTGTTCGAGAGCCGATGTCCAGTCGCATGTGTCGTCCTGCCGATCCGTTCGCCGTGATGGGCCAGCTCGGGAGCGTGCCGTCGGCGAGCGCGACGTCCGGCAGATCTTCCCACCCTTCGACCCCGGCGGGGAGCCCGAGGAGGCTGTTGTCGGCCCGGAGGACCCCGCTGGTCTCGAGTCCCTTCACCCTGGCACAGTTTAGCTAGTAGTCGGACAGCACCCGGACGGCCTCCGCGGAGCGGCCGTCGGCCAGGAGCTCGCGCGCCGAGTCGCGGGGGTTCATGGGCCTCCCATCGACCGCCCCGGCGCCGAGTCGAGGATCCTCCAGACCGGATAGTGGGACGACGCATGAGCGACGTCGAGGAACTCCTGAGGACGCTGGCCATCGTCGATCACCGCGCGGCGGTCTGGTGCGCGTGCCAGTGCGCCCGGACGGTGCTCCACCTGGCACCCGACGGCGAGACCCGGCCGAGGACGACCATCGAGACCGTGGAGGCGTGGGTCCGAGGCCAGGCCGACGACCACGACATCCAGCGTGCCCTGATGGAGGCGACCGCGGCCTACCAGAGCGGCAGCCAATTCGTCGCCCTCTCGGCGAGGTCCGCCGCGCACTCCACCCGCGCCGGAAAGGACGAACGCCGTCCTCCGAGGGAGCGCTCCAAGTCATCATTTGCTAATGCTGCCACTTTCGCCGCTCGAGCCATCGGCGAAGCGGCCTACGATGGCATCCATCTCGACGCGTACCGAGTCGCTTCGGACGGTCATCTCGCCCTGATGCTCGCGTTGGTCCAGGCCGTGCGTTGGCCGCTGACCATCCCCACGTCCGGCCAGATCCGACGGGCTCCGACGGCCCTCCGGCTCGCCTGGGAAGCGTTGGGAGCCGGGAGGACAGACCTGTCGATCCTCGAGTTGATCGAGGCCCACGCACGCGCGGGGCGCTCCGACCTCCGTTGGGAGCTGGCCATGCACCGCGCGATCGCGGAGCGGTCGTCCTCCGACCCTCCAGCGTAGCTGCCGTGGTCGCGGCGGGAGGCGCCAGGGAGTGGCCGTGCCCGCGCCCTTTCCGGGCTAGCTAGGGGAGGTCGACGAACAGGACGACGCAGCCACCGACCAGCCCCAGGGCGAGACAAGGCACCAGGACGCCGTGCGGGGCCCCGAGGCCGAGCGCGCCGGCCGCGGCGAGCCCGACCGACGAGAGCGCCACGAGGAGCGCCCCCAGAACCAGGCGCGGCTCTTGGGCGACCAGGCGTTCGAGCTGCGCCGCGGGCTCCACGAAACCCATCCTGAGCGCGACGAACCCCATCGCCAGCTCGTCCTGCCGCACCTCGCCGAACGCGAGGAGATGATCGGTCAGTACGTGGGCCTGCGCCGTATCGTCGGTCCAGGTCCAGAGGGACGCGGGGAGCGCTCGATCCGCGATGAGCGCGAGCGTCGCGGCTTCCGAGCCTCGGACGAAGAACCGCTCACCGAAGCAGTCGCCGAGATGCAGCCCCGCCAGGGAGCGCAATGCGCGGTCAGCCCGCACCGACCCCTCCTGCCCGGGCGAAGGCACGCTGCTGACGCTCGGGGCGCACT
>JBEBJW010000105.1:0-11016 GCA_040079715.1 Myxococcota bacterium
TACCCTGCGGCGGGAGCGGCTCGGGGGGCAGCCCCACCGCGAGCTGCGGCGTGTGGACCGGATCCTCGTCGAGCTCCTGGCGCAGGTTGTACAGGGCCATCGACAGCTCGCCGACCTCGGCGTACCGGTCCTCCGGCCGATACGCGACCGCGCGGAGCAGCACCCCGCGCAGCACCGGCGGGATCGGGTCGAGCAGCCCGGGGTTCTTGTCGGCCGCGAACAGGTGCGGCGCCGGCTCGCCGACGATCAGGTCGTACAGCGTCGCCCCGATCCCGTACACGTCGGTGCGGACATCGGCCCGACGTGGGTCGGACCGCTGCTCGGGCGCCATGTAGCCGAGGGTCCCCATCGCGTCGCCGGTGGTGGACGAGACGGTGGTCGCGTCCGGGACGTCGTCGGAGCCGTCTTCGCGCCGGATCCGGGCGATCCCGAAGTCGCACACCTTGCACACGCCCTTCCGGTTGACGAGGACGTTCTGCGGCTTCACGTCGCGGTGGATCACCCCGAACCGGTGCGCGGCGCCGATCCCCTTGCAGACCTGGATCGCGACGCCGACGGCCATCTTCGCCGGCATCGGGCCGTTGCGCATCGTCCAGTCCTTCAGGGTGCCGGCGTCCGCGACCTCCATCACCAGGAACGGCGGGTCTTCGTCCCCGACCTCCCACGCCTGGATCACGTTGCGGTGCTGGAGCCGGACCAGGGTGCGCGCCTCGTCGATGAACCGCCGGCGGGCGGCCCGCTCGCGCGCGAACCGCGGGCGGAGGACCTTGACGGCGCACCAGGTTCCGCGCTGGCGGTGCCATGCCCGCCAGACCCGCGCCATGCCACCCTCGCCGAGCAGATCGGTCGACAAGAACCGATCCTCCGGCAGTCGGTCCGGCCCCTCGCGCACCACCCGCGAACCCTCCCCGCGGCTCCAGTGTCGCACAACCGGAGCGCGGTCGGGTCGAACCGCCGCGCGATCCCGTTCACGTGCCGTGAACGTCGGCTCCGACCGGCCCCGCGATCGCAGGGACGGCGGGGGTCGCCCGATCGAACACGAGGCCCGTGCCCGCGGCGTTGGCGTCCACCCGGATCACGTCGCCCGCGTCGAGCCCGCCGCCGATGATCGTCGTGGACATCGGGTTGAGCAGGTAGGTCGTGATCGCCCGCTTCAGCGGCCTCGCTCCGAACGCCGGGTCGTACCCGAGGTCGCACAGCACGGTGCGGGCGGCGCGGGTGATCTCGAGCGACAGGTCGCGCGCGGCGAGCATCGACCGCACCCGGACGAGCTGGATGTCGAGGATCCGGTCCATGTCCGCCCGCGACAGGGCGTCGAACACGATCCGGTTGTCGATCCGGTTCAGGAACTCGGGCTTCAGCGCCTGGAGCAGCTCGGACTCGACCGCGGCGACGGCCTTGTCGCGGTCGCCGCGCGCCTCGAGGATCTTCAGCGAGCCGATGTTGCTGGTCATGATGACCACGGTGTTCTTGAAGTCGACCATCCGGCCCTTGCTGTCGGTCAGCCGCCCGTCGTCGAGGAGCTGGAGCAGGACGTTGAACACGTCGGGGTGCGCCTTCTCGATCTCGTCGAGCAGCACGACCGCGTACGGGCGGCGCCGGACGGCCTCGGTGAGCTGCCCGCCGTCGTCGAACCCGACGTACCCGGGCGGCGCGCCGATCAGCCGGGCGGTCGAGTGCTTCTCCATGTACTCGGACATGTCGAGCCGCACGACGGCGTTCTCGTCGTCGAACAGGAACTCGGCGAGCGCCTTGGCGAGCTCGGTCTTGCCGACGCCGGTGGGCCCGAGGAACAGGAAGCTGCCGATCGGACGGTTCGGGTCCTGGAGGCCGGCGCGGGCCCGGCGGACGGCCTGGCTGACCGCGACCACCGCCTCGGACTGGCCGACGACCCGCCGGTGGAGGTTGTCCTCCATCGCGATCAGCCGGTCCTGCTCGGACTGGCGCAGCTTGTTGACCGGGATCCCGGTCCACCGCGCCACCACCCGGGCGATGTCGTCGTGGGTGACGCGCTCGGACAGCATCGCGCCGTCGGCCTGGAGCTCCGCGAGGTGCGACTGCCGCTCCTGCAGCTCCTTCCGCAGCCGCGGCTGCCGGTCGTACATGATCTCGGATGCCGCCTCGAAGCGGCCTTCACGCTTGGCCTCGTCGCATTCGCGCTGGCTCTCCTCGAGCTGCTCCTTGATCTCGGCGATCGACTCGACCGCCGCGCGCTCGCGGGTCCACCGGCCGGTCAGCGTGTCGAGCTCGGCCTCGAGCGCCACGAGCTGCTCGCGGGTGGCCTTGGCCCGGACGTCGCTCTTGTCGACCCCCTGCGCGTCGTCGCGGGCGATCGACAGCAGCGCGATCTTCACCCCGGCGATCTGCCGCTCGAGCCGGTCGATGTCTGCTGGTTTGCTCTCGATCTCGAGCTTGATCCGCGACGCGGCCTCGTCGATCAGGTCGATCGCCTTGTCCGGCAGCGAGCGGTCGGAGATGTACCGCGCCGACAACACCGCGGCCGACACGCACGCCTCGTCGGTGATCTCGATCCCGTGGTGCGCCTCGTACTTGTCCTTGATCCCGCGGAGGATCTGGATCGTGGCCTCGACTGTCGGCTCCTCGACCTGGACCGGCTGGAACCGCCGCTCGAGCGCCTTGTCCTTCTCGAGGTGCTTGCGGTACTCGTCGATCGTGGTCGCGCCGATCGCCCGCAGCGCCCCACGGGCCAGCGCGGGCTTCAGCATGTTGCCGGCGTCCATGCTGCCTTCGGTCTTGCCGGCACCGACCAGGGTGTGCAGCTCGTCGATGAACAGGATCACCCGACCGGACGCGGCCTCGACCTCGGTCAGCAGCGCCTTGAGCCGCTCCTCGAACTCCCCGCGGTACTTGGATCCCGCCAGCAGCGCCGGCAGATCCAACGCCAGCACCCGCTTGTCGAGCAGCGACTCGGGCACGTCGCGGTTCGCGATCCGCTGTGCGATCCCCTCGACGATCGCGGTCTTCCCGACGCCGGGATCGCCGATCAGTACGGGGTTGTTCTTGGTCCGGCGGGCGAGCACCTGGAGCGACCGGCGGATCTCCTCGTCTCGCCCGACCACCGGGTCGAGCTTGCCGTCGGCCGCCTCGCGCGTCATGTCGCGGGTGTACTTGTCGAGGGCCTCGTACTGCGACTCGGGGTCCTCCGTCGTGACCTTCTGGCCACCCCGGACGTGCTCGATCGCGGTCAGGATCTTGTCGCGGCCGAGCCCGATCTTCCGGAGGAGCTGGCCGGACTTGCCGGACCCGGCAGCGACCCCGAGCAGCATCATCTCGGTCGACACGTGGCTGTCGCCCGCGTTCTTCGCCTCGGCGGTGGCCACGTCGAGCGCCGTGTGCAGCTCGCGCGACTCGAGCGGGTTGCTGCCGCCGGACACCTTCGAGTACGTCTCGAGGATCGCGGTGGTCTCGCGGTCGAGCAGCGCGGCGTCGACCCCGGCGAAGTTCGCGATCCGGACGACGATCCCGCCCTCCTGGGTCACGAGCGACGCCAGCAGGTGACCGGGCCGGACCTCGGGGTTCCCGAGCTTGCGGCAGATCTGTTTCGCGTCGCCGAGGGCCTCGCGGGCCTTGACCGTCAACTTCTCGAACTTCATGGGTCGCGCCTATCCCGCGGCCGTTCGGTCGGTCAGGGGCGGTCAGGGATCCGTCGCCCGGACGACGTTGTACACCCCGCGGGCCTGCGCGGGCACGTGGTCGCCCTGCCGGACCACCATCTGCGCGACGGCGACCCGGTTGCCCATCCGGAGGACCTCCGCCTCGCACACGAGGTCCTCGAGCTTGCCTGGACGAAGGTAGTCCACCAGCAGATCCACGGTCGAGATCCTGGACTGGAGCGGATCGTCGACCCCGGCGAACACCGCGAGGCCGCCGGCGGTGTCGGCGAGGGCGGACAGCACGCCGCCGTGGAGCGCGGGCCGCCGGATGTCGCCGACCAGCTCGGGCCGGAACGGGACCCGCACCGCCACCCGCCCGCTGCCCGGGCTCCGCTCGAACCGCTCGACCCGCATCCCGAGCCACGCGTTGAACGGGATCCCGTCCTCGAAGAACCGCAGCAGGGCAGCGGCGTCGCCCGTCGTCCCGTCCACCCGACCACCCCCGGTGCGGGCACCCCCGTAGCACGGGGCGGGCACCCGCAGTAGGATGTCACGGATGTCCAGGCCTGCTACGGGTAAACCACGGCGCCGCAGCGGCAACGAGCGATACCGCCAGGGGTTCTTGTCCCAGGCGGCCACCGAGCTGCGCGAGTTCGCGCTCCTGCTCACCGAGGAGCCCGACGCGCAGGAGTCGGTGGCGTTCGAGCTCCACCGGTTGGCAGAGACGGCGGACGCGCTCGAGCTGCCCACGATCTCCCGCGCGGCGATCGACGCGGCGGAGGAGCTCGAGCAGTCCGGCGTCGGCCTCCGGGCGCTCCGGCGGGTGGCGAACGCGATCCGCCACACTGGCGGCCGCCTCCGATTCGGCCCGGTTTGTCTCGTGGGCATCACCGGAGACCAGGCCCGCGAGCTCGAGGAAGACGCCGCGCTGTGCTGCGAGCCCGTGTACCTGTTCGACGACCTCGCCGCGTTCGCCGGCGGGCTCCACACCGAGCAGCCGACCGCGGTGGTGCTTCCGGCCGAGGCCACCGAGGCGGTCGCCCAGCTCGTCCAGCGGGAGAACTTCCCGGTGCTGGTCCACGGCCCGTCCGGCGCGTGGGAGCAGCACGCGGCCGCGATGTCGGCCGGGGCCCACGGCTATCTGCCGCACCCGTTCCGGTTGGCCGACGTGACCCGGCTGGCGCGGTGGCGGAACCAACCGCGCGAGGAGGCCCTGTTCGACGGCTCGGCCGGCGGGGCGTTCGGCGGCGACGTGGTGGTGGTCGGAGACCCCGACGCGGCCCGCGACGAGCTCGTGGCGGCGCTGGTCCAGGCGTCGGTCCACGTGGTGACCGCGAGCGATCCGTCCGAGCTGTCGGCGCTGCTCGAGTCGGGGCCGCCGCACGCGGTGGTGCTGTCGGCGTGGGTCGCCGGGTACCCGGCGCTGCCGCTGGCGATGTTGATCCGGTCGCACCCCCGGAGCAACCACGTGCCGATCCTGGTGATCGGGCGTCCGGACGACGCGCAGGCCCTCCGGGCGATCGGCGTCGACGACGTGATGCGGAACGAGGCCCAGGGGCCGGCCGTCGCCCAGCGGGTCCGCGATCGGGTGCTGCGGATGAGCACCCTGCCGTGGGACCACGATCCGGTCAGCGGCCTCGCCACCCGGCTCGGGGTCCTCGGGCGCCTCGACGGCGAGCTCGCGGTGGCCAGCCGCACGGGGCACGTGCTGTCGGTCGCGCTGATCGAGCTCGACGGCCTCCGGACGGCGGTCGAGGCGTTCGGCGCCGGAGCGGTCGCCGCCGCCCGCAAGCGGGTGGTGCGGTTGTTCCGCGAGGGCCTGCGTCGGACGGACGTGTACGGCGAGCTGTCGCTCGGGGAGCTGGTCGTCGCGCTGCCGTCGTGCGGGCGGTCGGTCGCGGCCCGCCGGATCGAGGAGCTGGCCGAACGGTTCCACGCCGAGGTCGCCCGCGAACCGCACCTGGCCAACGTCCAGATGCTGGTCGGGGTGGCGGACACGGCGGACGGGCTGCGGACGGTCGCGGTCCGGGCCGAGCGGGAGCTTCGGTCGGTCGGCGCTGGAAAGTCGTCCGGTCGCCAATAGACCGAACCTTGACGACGTCCGCGGTGCGCGACGGGAATCCGTCGGTGGAGGGAGTCGATGATCGTCGTCGTCGCGCTGGGCTGCTCGCTCGGCGGTCCGCCTGCGGCCCCCGCCGCTCCACGAATTTCCCGCTCGACCGCTCGGGGCTGGATTCCCGCTCGACCGCTCGGGGCTGGAATGTTCCTCCGACCGGCGCCCGCGGTGTCGTCCGCCCGGGCGCCGTCCGGTCCGCCGGACGTGGTCGTCGACTGCAACGGCGGGTTCGACACCACCACGATCCAGGCGGCGATCGCCCGCGCGCCGGATCGGGGGTGGATCGAGGTCCACCCGTGCACCTACGACGAGCGGATCGACTTCCGCGGCAAGACGCTGTGGATCGCGTCGTCCGGCGGCGCGGCGGTCACCGAGATCGACGCCGGCGGCAACGGCACCGCGGTGACGGCCCGGGGCGGCGAGGGCGACCGGACCGCGCTCGTCGGGTTCACGATCGACGACGCGAACGGCCAGGCGGTCGACGTGCGGCTGTCGGCGCTGCGCCTGCAGGACGTGGTGATCACCGACACCGACGGATCGTACGCGATCCACGCCCAGTCGTCGGACGTGGAGCTCGCGAACGTCACGATCGACGACTCGAACGACGCGTGGCTCCACACGATCGAGTCGGATCGGGGGTCGATCACGATCCGCGGCGGCACGTTCGAGTGCGGCACCGGCGACGGGCTGTTCACCGGCCACGGCGGGTTCATCGTCGACGGCGCCACGATCCTTTGCCCGGGCGACACCGCGATCGAGGTCGAACACGCGGTCGGCCGGATCCAGCGCAGCGTCCTGACCGGCGACCTCGACGTGTTGACCGAGGAGGACCACGACGACGACGTGATCCGGGTCGAGGACACCACCCTCGACGGCGACACGGCCGTCTCGTTCGGCACGTTCACGTTCCGGAACGCGATCACTTCGGGCACGCTGTCGTTCACCGACGTGGCCGACACGGTCACGATCGAGAACAGCGTGTTCACCGGGGCCGGGTGCGCGATCGACTCGAACAGCGTGCTCGGGCCGATCCGGTACAACGACTTCTCGAACGGCCCGTCGACCTGCCAGGCGGTCAACCTGGTCGGGGTGGACGGCAACTTCGCCGCGGCGACCCTGTTCGTCGACCCGGCGGCCGGCGACTTCCACCTCCAGGCGGGCTCGCCGCTGATCGACGCCGGGGTGCCCGAGGCCGCGTACCGCGACGTCGACGGCACCCGGAACGACCTCGGCATCTTCGGCGGACACTTCAGCCAGGACGGAGGGTGGTGATGCGCGCGATCCCCCACGCGGACCTCGTGGTGCTGCTGGCGCTCGCCGCGTGCAGCACCGGCACGTTCACGATCACCGGCGACGGCACCACCAAGTCCGAGACCACCGGCGTCGGGGGCACCGACACCGACGCCGACGCCGACGCGGACAGCGACGCCGACACCGACGCCGACACCGACGCGGACTCCGACAGCGACGCCGACGCGGACACCGACGCCGACGTCGACACCACCACCGGCGACACCGGGCCGGTCGAGCCCGAAGAGCCGCCGCCCGATTGGACCGTCGACTGCAACGGCGGGGCCGACTTCACCATGATCCAGGACGCGATCGACGCCGCGGTGTCCGGCCAGCGGATCGGGGTCGCGCCGTGCGTGTACCACGAGCGGATCGACTTCCTCGGCAAGATCCTCGACGTTTACGGGACGGACGGGTCGGCCGCGACCACGATCGACGGCGACGCCCAGGGCACGGTGGTGAACATCGAGAACGGCGAGGCGGACGGCACCCGGCTCGCCGGGTTCACGATCACCGACGGCGAGGACGACGACGACGGCGCGGCGATCGAGCTGTCGTACAGCGCGGTCGAGCTCGAGGATCTCGTGCTCACCGGCAACGACGGCCTGGCGATCCTGTTCGCGGTCGCCAGCATGGTCGACGCCGACGGGATCGTGGTCGAGGGGAACACGGTCGACCCCGAGGGCCAGGCCGTCAACTCCGACGGCGGCGGCCTGACGATGACCGGCTCGACCATCGACTGTGACGGCGGATCCGAAGCGATCTACCACCACAACACGCTGATCCTGACCGACAGCACCGTCCGGTGCCGCAACGGGTCGTACGGGGTCCACAACTACCACGGCGAGTCCAACATCCGCCGGTCGTCGATCGTCGGGAACCTCGTCGGGGTCTACGCGTACGACGTGGAGGACACCGTCGACCTGCCGGACAACCCGAACGAGCTGTTCGAGCTGTGGAACTCGTCGGTGTCCGGCGCGATCGGGGTCGACGTCCGGTACATGGACGTGGAGATCGGCAACTCGGTGCTGTCCGGCACCGACGCCGCCCTGTCGGTGCTGGCGCTCCAGGTCGGGTCGAGCGCGTCGGGCACGGTGTTCACCGGCGCCGCGTGCGGGATCTCGGCCGACGCGCCGTTCTCGACCACGTTCAGCGCGTTCTGGGGCAACACCGACGACGGCTGCGGCCTGGCGGTCAACCCGGCGGTCACGACGGACCCGCTGTTCGTCGCGTACCCGACCGACCTCCACCTGCAGGCGGGCTCGCCCCTGGTCGACGCCGGTCCCCCCGGGGCCGACCACGCGGACGTCGACGGGACGCGGAACGACATCGGCGTGTACGGGGGGCCGCTCCCGAAGCCGTGAACCGGTCGAGGCGGACGTCGACCGGGTCGGTCCGGCGGCGTATGCTCCTCGGGCGATGAACCCGCCGTACGAACCCCGCGCCTGGCACCTGGCCGTCGTCCTGGTCGCGCTCGCCGCGATCGAGCTCACCGCCGAGCAGCTGTCGGCGGCGCGGGCGCGCGCGGCCGCCCTCCGGGCGTCGGACGCAGCGGTCGAGGGCGTGGTGGCGGCGATCCAGGGCCCGGTCGAGTCCCGGCGGGGCGCGCTGACGGTGGACGGTCGACCGCTCGATCTGGCGACGGTGCGGGTCGGCGGGGGGTTCGCCGCGTCCGCGTCCCCCGCCGCCTCGGCGTGCCGGGGCGAGGCGGCCGAGCAGGTCGTCCTGATCGAGCGCCGCGTGTGGACCGGGATCACCCGCGGCCCGGCCGGCGACCGCGCGGTCGAGTCGTGCGCCCCGCTCCGCGACCGGTACGGCCAGGTCGTCGGGGTGGTCGCGGTCCGGGCGCCGGAGGCCGTGTGGCTCGGCAGCCCGTGGCCGATCCGGATCCTGGTCGGCGGCACGTTCGCGGTCCTCGCCGCGATGATCGCGGCGCTCGGGTGGGTCGGGTCGCGGTCGATCCGGGCGCTCGAGGCCGAGGTGGCGGCGCTCCGCGAGCGGGACGCGACCAACCACACCGCGGTCGCCGCGCTGAACGACCAGGTCGACGGGCTGACCGCCGAGCGGGACGAGCTGTCGGCCGCGCTCGCCGACGCCGAGGCCCGGACCGCCGCCCGCAGCGCGTTCCTCGCGAACCTGTGCACCGAGCTCCGGCCGCCGCTGGTCACCGTGATCGACGCCGCCGCCGCCCTCGACGGCGAGGCGCACGGCGCCGCGAGCCGGATCGCCGACACCGCCCGGGTCGTGGTCGGGTCGCTCGACGACGTGCGCGACGTGGTCCGGCTCGAGGCCGCCGAGCTGTCGCTGGATCTCGCGCCGTTCGATCTGCGGCCGGTGCTCGACGAGCTGGTCGCGTCGGCGTCGGCGGCCGCGGCGATCGGGGGCAACACGCTGACCTTGTCGCTCGATCCGTCGTTCGGGGACCGCCCGATCGGGCTCGTGAACGACGCGGCGCGGCTGCGGCAGGTCCTCGCGAACCTGCTGTCGAACGCCGCGAAGTTCACCGAGAACGGCGAGATCGTGCTGTCGGTCGAGCCGGCCCCGCTGCCGGCGGCGTACGATCCCGCGCTCGACGCGCCGACGGTGCCGATGCTCCGGTTCGTGGTGCGCGACACCGGGATCGGGATGACCGAGACGCGGTTGATCCTGATCTTCGACCTGTTCCACGCGACGGACCACCACGCGACCGTCGGGCGCGGGCTCGGCCTCGGGCTCACCCTGGTCCGGCTGCTGACCGAGGCGATGGGCGGGGCGGTGTCGGCCGACAGCCAGCTCGGCGTGGGCAGCGCGTTCGCGGTCGAGATCCCGCGCGAGGTCCAGCCGCGGGCGACCGCTCCCGGTGACGGTTAAGGACCACGACCACATCCTGGGAGTCGCGATGAGCACCGAACCGGACCTCACCTCCGCCCGCCGTCCGCGCGGCCGCGTGTCGCCGCTCACCGCCGACGAGCTCCGCCACGCGTACACCGTCGGGGTCCGGTCGCGGGCCGCCGAGGAGCACATCGTCCGCCTCGTCACCCGCGGCGAGGTCAAGTTCGCGATCTGGGGCCCGGGGGAGGAGATCCACGGCGTCGCCACCGCGCTCGCGCTGTCCCGGGTGGTCAACCCGGCGCACTTCGCGTTCATCGGGCACTACCGGTCGGGCGCGCTGTGCTCGATGTGGTGCGAGCTGAACGGCGTCGAGGACTTCACCCTCCGGATGCTGCGCCAGCAGTTCTCCCGGTCGACCGACGCGATGTCCGGCGGGCGGCAGATGGTGTACCACCTGCACCTGCCCGAGGTCGGGATCCTGCCGATCCAGTCGCCGGTCGGGATGCAGCTCGGCAAGGCCGCCGGCTACGCGCTCGGGTACAAGGCGAAGGGGATCACCGACGGCGTCACGATGGGGATCGTCGGCGACGGCACCACCGCCGAAGGCGACATGCACGACGCGATGAACGCGATCAGCGTGTGGAAGCTGCCGACGATCGTGATGGTGACCGACAACCGCGTCGCGATCAGCACGAAGCCGGAAGAAGGCCGCGGGATCGTCGACTTCGAGGCGTACGCCCGCGGGTTCGGCCTCGAGCACTTCAGCTGCGACGGGCGCGACGCGTTCGAGGTCTTCGACACGATCACCGCCGCCGCCACCTACTGCAAGGACAACCAGCGCGGGTGCGTGGTCCACGTCCAGCACCTCCCGCGGTTCAACGGGCACAGCTCCGCCGCCGACGTGACGTTCGATCTCGGCCAGGACGACCCGCTGATCACGTTCGGCCAGCGGCTGGTCGAGCGCGGCGTGCTGACCGACGACGACGTGCTGAAGCGGGTCCCCACCTCCGGCCGGGACTTCTTCGCCCACCACGTGCTCGGCCGGGTGATGAGCGACCAGGACGAGCGCGTCCGCCAGTGGATCGACCAGGTGCGCGGCGAGCCGCAGCCGGACCCCGCCTCGGTGTACGAGCACGCGTACGCGCCGTTCCCGGACGCCCCCGAGACCGCCCCCGGCCCCGGCAC
>JBEBJW010000106.1:0-10884 GCA_040079715.1 Myxococcota bacterium
CGACAGCGCCACCGGCCGATCGAACGCGTCCGCCGCCTGCGCGGCGACCCCCACCAGAAGCGCGAGCACCACGACCGACCTCCGAACGGTGGACACCGCTGGGCGAGGGAGGTGTCACCGAGCGATCGGACCCGCCGCGAGTGGCTCGATCGCCGGAGCACGACCGGACTCGGACACCGACGCCGACGGCGACCCGCCCGTCACCATCGAAGGCCAACGGGTCGGGGACTGCCTGCCCGCCGGGGATTCGCCGGACATCGTGTCCTGGGGTTTCGATTTGAACCTCACCGAGGCGGCTGGCCAGCTCTGTGGGGACGGCGACCTCCTGGCCGGTCACCCCGTCGACCGGCACCGCGACGGTCACCACCCCTACGCCGTGGTCCTGTCCGGCGACTGGACCACTCCAGACGTGGTGATTGACTTCGGCCTCGATTACGCCGAGATCTACCCTCCGCTCCGCGTCCACGCCGCCGTCCGCCGCGTCCGCCGCCCCCGGGGCGGATGGTCGGATCCCCGTCCTCACAGTCGGGCTCGGCGCCGGCCAGGCCCTCGCCGGGGTCGGTGCAGTCCTCGTCCACCGACGCGACCTCGTCGGCCACGGTGAACCCGTCGCCGTCGCTGTCCGCCCAACATACCGCCCGGAGGACGTTCAGCGCAGCTGGTCGGCCTGATCGGCCCGCAGCCCGGGCCGACACCGGCAGAACCCGTCCGCGATCACCCGCGTCGGTGCGTCGGCGAGCCACGGTGTCCTCCGACACGCCGATGGCCAGGGCGATCGCCCGCCAGGTCGTCAGGGGCCCGCCCTCCGCTGGGTCAGAGCGGATCGCCTCGACGACGTCGCCCCAGACAACCACCTCGACCTCGTGGTCGCCGGCCCGCATCAACCGAACGATCCCCGTGGACCGCAGCCACCGCTCGGCGGACGCAGCGTCCATGGGCAGCCAGGCAGCGGCTTCCTCCACCGACAAGACCGCGGCAGTACCGAGGGTCACGCGAGCGATCGACGACATGCGGGCTCCTGGACCTGTCGATAGCTGGATGGTCGCCCTCGCCCCGATCGAAATCGTTTTCCACGAGCGCGAGGGGAGGCGTGGGAAGCGTGGGAAGGGACCGGTTCATCGCGATCCGCGGCGCTCGAGCCGCAACGGCCCGCGCCACTCGATCGGCGGGAGATCCTGTACCGCCTCTCGCATCCGGTCGACCAGGGTGTCGTGGCCGACGTAGTGCCGATCCCGCGTGCTGTGGCCGTGATGGCCGACCAGGGCGTCGATGACCTCCTCGGGGACGCCACTGGAGCGGAGGGTCGCCTGGAACGCCGAACGGAACGCGTGCTCCGGACGAGCCACCTTCCGGTTGGCCGGCTTCCAGACGATCTCCCTCGCTTCTCCCCAGCGGGTAGCCTCCTGCCAGGCCCCGCGAAACACGTCGGGACGGATCGCGGCGACCCGCTCGGACCCGACGATGCCCCACGCCGGGAACAGGAGGGCGTCCTCGGGCAACGGGCCGACCCAGGCCCTGACCTCGTCGACCAGCGCGCGGGCCACTGGCACGGTCCGTTGGCTGGCCTTCTCGGCCCTCGACTTCCCGGTGGTGACGGTGAGGAGGCGACCGTCGAGGTCCAGGTCGCGCCTGCGGATCCCGATGACCTGGTGGATCCGGAGCCCGGTGAACCGAAGGAACGCTCCGATCCTCCGAGTTTGGACCGCGTCGACCGGGAGGTACCTCAGGCAGGCGTCGGCCTCCGCCAGCGTCGGCGCCGGCGGGGCCACGTACATCGGCGGCCGGGGCAACACGACCTTGGCCTCGCGCGGCGGGCTCGGCAGACCGGGCCACTGGTCCGGGTCGTCCGCGACCCACCGCCACATCTCCAGCGCAGACCGGGCGCAGCTGTACACGAACGACTCGGACAGACCCTCCTCCTGCAGCGCGCCCACCACCTGGATCAGCAGGTCCCTGGAGAGGACCGAAGCGACCACCGCCTCGGTCGGGGAGATCCCCTTCGCGCTCCTGATCGAGGCGAACAGGCGGCCCATGTGCTGGGCGTAGACTCGGGTCGAACTCGGCGTGCAGCGGGTCCGCTTCCACGCCACCCAGGACGCGGCGGCGAGCTCGAGGTTCGCGACCTGGGGGACCGACACGGCCGGGGGCTCGTAGCTCCCCTCGTCGACGAGGGCGCGGCGGATGTTCGCCACCGCCTCGTCGCGGGCGTTCTTGCTCTCGACCGTGATCGATCGAGCCCGCCGTACGAGCCGGCCGTCCGCGCCGCGGGTGGGCGACCCGTCGGGGCCCGCGACCAGCTCCCGCCACCGGATCTTGAACCGCCCCGACCCGAGATCATCGACCGACAGCGACGCCACGCGCACCCCCTTCGACAGGAGAATGCTCGTGTGTCCCTGGTGTGTCCAGGTCGTGCCAACACCTTCGAACGAGGAGGGTCGACGACCAGCCTCTAACCTGCCTTCCCGTCGTTGATGGGGGCGGTCAGCTTGGAGAAGAAGTCGTTGCCCTTGTCGTCGACCACGATGAACGCCGGGAAGTCCTCGACCTGGATCTTCCACACCGCCTCCATCCCGAGGTCGGCCATGTCGAGCACCTCGACCTTCCGGATGTTCTCCTGCGCGAGCACCGCGGCCGGCCCGCCGATCGAGCCGAGGTAGAACCCGCCGTGCTTCTTGCACGCCGCGGTCACCGCCGCGCTCCGGTTGCCCTTCGCCAGCATCACCATCGACGCGCCCTGCGCCTGGAACGCGTCCACGTACGGGTCCATCCGGGCGGCGGTGGTCGGACCGAACGAGCCCGACGCCATCCCGTCCGGGGTCTTTGCCGGGCCCGCGTAGTACACCGGGTGCCGCTTGAACCAGTCCGGCATCGGCTCGCCGCGATCGAGCTGGTCCTTGAGCCGGGCGTGCGCGATGTCCCGCGCGACCACCAACGACCCCGACAGCGACAGGCGCGTCTTGATCGGGTACCGCGACAGCTCCGCGCGGACCTCCGCCATCGGGCGATCGAGGTCGATCCGGACCACGTCGCCGCCGAGCTTACTGGGATCGATCTCCGGCAGGTACCGCGCCGGATCGGTCTCGAGCTGCTCGACGAACACCCCGTCCGCGGTGATCTTGCCGAGCGCCTGCCGATCCGCCGAGCACGACACGCCGATCCCGATCGGGCACGACGCCCCGTGCCGCGGCAGCCGGATCACCCGCACGTCGTGGCAGAAGTACTTCCCGCCGAACTGGGCGCCGATCCCGAGCGTCCGGGTCATCGCCAGGATCTCCTGCTCGAGCGCGGGATCCCGGATCGCGTGGCCGAGCGCGTTGCCCTCGGTCGGCAGGCCGTCGAGGTACTTCGTGCTCGCGAGCTTCACCGCCTTGAGCGTCGCCTCGGCGCTGGTGCCGCCGATCACGATCGCGAGGTGGTACGGCGGGCAGGCGGCGGTGCCGAGCTTCGGGAGGTTCAGCTCGAGGAACTTCCGCATCCCCGCCGGGTTCAGGACCGCCTTCGTCTCCTGGTACAGGAACGTCTTGTTCGCCGAACCGCCGCCCTTCGCGACGAACAGGAACCGGTACTCGTCGCCCGCGGTCGCGTACAGGTCGATCTGCGCCGGGAGGTTGGTCTTGGTGTTGACCTCGTCCCAGGTGGTGCGCGGCGCGAGCTGGCTGTACCGCAGGTTGGTGGTGGTGAACGTCTCGTACACCCCGCGCGACAACGCGGCCTCGTCGTCGCCGTCGACCCACACCCGCTGGCCCTTCTTGCCCATCACGATCGCGGTCCCGGTGTCCTGACACGACGGCAGGATCATCGCCGACGACACCACCGCGTTCCGCAGCAGGGTGTACGCCACGAACCGGTCGTTGCTCGACGCCTCGGGGTCGTCGAGGATCGTCCGGAGCTGCGCGAGGTGTCCCGGCCGGAACAGGTGCTCGATCCCGCGGAACGCCTCGCGGGCGAGGGTGGTCAGCGCCGCCGGCGCGACCTCGACGATCCGCTGCCCGCGGTACGACCCGACGCTGATCCCGTCCGCGCCGAGACGCCGGTACGGCGCGTCGTCGTGGTGGGCGAGCGGGAACATCTCCTGGAACTCGAACGCGGCCATCGGACCTCCCACCCGGTCGAACCAGGCCGCCTCCGATAACCGGACGCCACCGCGGCGACGCTACCGGGACTGGGACCCGGTCGGATCCGGGGTCACGTCGTCCTCGGTCTGGTAGGTCACCACCACGTCCGAGTCCGCGCGCGGCACGATCTCCGTGAACGTGATCGCGTTCGCGGCTGCGTCGTAGGTGTAGTCCACGTCGAGCACGTACTCGTCGTGGTGATCGCGGTACTCGATCCACGCGAGCGCCGGCGGCTCGGTCGGGGTGTGGGTCAGGGTGAACGTGGACTTCTGGCCCATCGCCGCGTACACGATCGACTCGAGCGCCTTCTTGAACGAGCCCGCGGTGACGACCGTGCCGCCGCCGAGCGTCCGATCGCGCCAGTAGTCCGCGGTCTCGGTGGTGGTGACCGCGCCGAGGGCCTCGCGGTTCGACGGCTCGTACGCCGCGAGCCAGGTGTCGAAGTCCGCGCGGGTGATCGTGTCGTCGTCCGACGCGTCTTCGTGGTTCGAGTACATGATCACGTACAGGTCGCTGTCGCTCCGGACGAAGTCCTGGTTCTGCGACACGTCCCGCCGGAGCTCGAGCGCCGTGTACAGCGCCTCCCGCATCCGGGGCTGGCCCGAGGTGTTCGGGAGCTGGAACGCGGTCGACGGGATCGGCCAGGTCTCGAACTTGTCCCGCAGCATCCCGAACTGGCTGCCGGTGGCGGTCGCGTCGAGGATCCCCATCCGCCAGTCCGGATCGGCGAGCAACAGCAGCTCGAACGTCGACTCGAGCGTCGGGTCGTCGAACGCGTCCATCCCGTCGTTCCAGCTGTTGTCGAGCACCCACACGATGTCGATCGGGGAGTTCAGCTCCTGCGGGATCCGATCGGTGAACGCCGTCGGCCCGGTGTCGGTCGGCTGGGGACCATCGGTGGTGGTGTCGTCCTTGTCCTTGTTGTTGCAGCCGACGAACCCGCCGACGCACACCGCGAGCAGCAACCGCATCCACCGCCTCCGGAGTCCACACCTTGCCCGATCCGGCCGGCGTTGTCACGCCTGGCCGCCCCTCGCCGCCGGACGATGCCCGCGGGTCGGCCGGCCCGTCACCCTGCGACGTACGCGAGCACGGTGCACATCTCGTCGGTGGTCGACTCGCCGTACGCGACGTCGTGGTCGACGCTGGTGGTGTCCCATTCGCAGTACACCCGGAACGTGTCGCCCGGGCGCACCTTGACCGGCTGCTCGAGGAACCAGAACCCCTGCCAGTGGAAGTCCCAGTTCGGCACGTCGATCAGGCAGTCGACGGTCCCGTCGTCGTGGACCAGCTCGGCCCGGATCGTCGAGCCGAGGCCGTGCTCGTGCGGGGCGAGCCCGTACACGAACCCCGAGCCGGTGATCCGGGTCTCGTTCACGATCGAGACCTCGGGCTCGCCGCCGGGCAACACGAAGTCGGTGTCGAGGAACTTCTGGATCTCCGCCGGGTGGTCGACCGCGTCGGCGAGCATCAGGTGGATCGCGGTCGCGTCCGGTTCGGCGCCCTGGAGTGTGTTGTAGTGGACCTGGACCGCGAGCGGTCGCCCAGCGGTCAGCGGGATCCCGGTCCCGTCCGGGAACACCTTCGCCCCGCTCCCCGGCACGTACCCGGCGACGGTCCGGACCCCGCCGAACCCGAACCCGCCGAAGCAGGCCCACCCCGGTCGATCGTCGGCGGCGTCGAGGGCCTGCGCGTCGGCGACCGCAGCCTCGGTGTCGAGGGCCGCGACCGAGGCGTGGTGGACCTCCTGGCGCTGGCCCGGGATCACCTCGTACCCGGTGAGGTACCGGTCCTCCGCGAGCCCCGGATCGACCAGGAAGCACCGGTAGTCGTCGGCGACCGCCGCGTCCGGGGTGTACGGCGGGTCGAGGGTCATCGTCGCGTCCACCGACGGCAGGGTCGGCAGCGCGAGCGGCGCGGTCGGCGGCGCGGTCGGGTCCCCCTCGGGCGCGCCTCCGTCGGCCCAGGCGCCGAGCAGCGCGATCTCGTCGTCGGTGAGCGCGATCGCGTCCGAGAGCGTGCCGCACTCGCCGCAGGTGGTCGGCGGGAACGGCGGCATCACCCGCGACGCGGTCTCGGCGGCGATCACGCTCGCCCACGGCGCGGTCTCGGCGTACGTCTCGAACGGGGTCGGCGCGAGGCCCCCGGCGACGTGGCACGCCTGGCACCGGGTGGCGATCAGCGGCTGGACGTCGTCGCTCCAGGTGGGCGGGTCGCCGGTCCACGCGGGGATCGGCGCGTCGCAGGTCGGCTCGTACACATACGGGTCGGCGCACCCGCCGACCAGCACCAGGATCCATCCCACGAACGTCATCGGTCACTCCGCGGCTCCTCCATACGGCGGTCGGCGGCCCGGTGGGAGCCTCGGGCCACCGAGCGTCACCCCTCACTGTTGCGCCCGTTGGTCCAGTCGGCGGGAGAGCTGTGCGATCGGTGCGCGGATTGGCGCTGGTCCGCGGCGGAGCGCCGCCGATCACCTGTCGGGCGGTGCTCGGCCGGAGCGGAGCAGCGCCGATCACGCGTCGGGCGGTGCTCGGCTGGAGCGGAGCAGCGCCGATCGCGCGTCGGGCGGTGCTCGGCTGGAGCGAAGGAGCGCCGGTCACGCGTCGGGCGGTACTCGGCTGGAGCGGAGCAGCGCCGATCACGCGTCGGGCAGTGCTCAGCCGGAGAACAGCGGCGCCGATCACGCGTCGGGCGCCGCTTCACTGGAGCACCGCAGCGGGGTCAGCGGCTCTCGTTGAACGAGGCGTCGGCGAACGCGCACGCCGCCGGGTCGCCTGCGGACACGAGCTCGAAGTTGTTCTCGAGGAACACCGTCTGGTGGGCCACGTCCCAGCAGTCGGTCTCGGTGTAGGTGAGGGGGCCGAGGTCGCCACCGGTGACGTACGCGTCGGCCCGACCCGCGCCGGTGCCGTCCCACCGCGACCGGACGATCGCGGTCTCGAACGTGCCGTTCGCCGGGTCCGACACGTCCTCCTCGAACGCCAGGTCCATGTACCCGCCCTTCCCCTGGGTCAGGTCGTACCGGTACGCGGCGTCCTGCGGGAGCGCGCCGTCCTCGGAGATGTCGCCGAACGCCACGGTCGCGGCCGCCCCGTCGACCCGCAGGGTGTACTCGACCCCGAGGGCGCCGGTGGTGTCGTCGTCGCCGGCGCCGACGGCGTCGATCGCGGTCAGGTCCATCGCGAACCGGCCGGCGCTCTCGTCGGCGGTCGCGCCCGGATCGACCGAGCCGCCCAGCACGCCGACCCACGCGTCCTCGTCCGACGCCTCGGGGCGCAGCTCGATCGCCCACTCGTACCCGCCCTCCGCGGTCTCGGTGACCCACAACTGGCCGTAGGTGCCGTCGTCGAGCCACGGGCCCCACAGCGCCTTGGCGTCGTCGTCGGTCCAGGTGGGGTCGAACGCGGTGATCGCGCCGACGAGCTCGAGCACCGCGCCGATCCCGGCGTTGGTCTCGCGGGTCACGTCGCGGGTCAGGGTGTAGTAGTCGCTCGGGTCGCCCACACCGCGGGCGAGGGAGTCGCTGTCGAAGTCCTCGATCAGCAGCCGCTCGTCCGGGAGGATCGCGCGGTACGCGTCGGCGTTGGTGGTGCAGGCGGCGAACGCGAGGGCGAACAGGGGGAACAGGGTGGTCTCGGACCGCATCGGTGCCTCCAGAGCGGGTACGCGAATTGGACCCACGACCCCGGGCGCGCAGAAACGGATCCTGGTGTGACGGAGGCGTGACGGACAGATGAGCGCTCCCGCGGTCGCGCGGCGCGTTACGCGTGGCGGTCGTCGGAGGGCCGGATGTCGCTCGCGGTCGCGTGGTTCGCGGTGGTCGGGTGCAAGAAGGTGGAGCCGGCGCCGGCCGCGCTCGACGATCTGCTGCACTACGTGTGGCAGAACTACGATCCGGGTGACGATCCGACCCTCGCCGAGGCGGTGGTGAACCTGGACGCCGCGGTCGACGGCGACGGGCTGGTCGACGCGTTCGACGGCACCGTCAGCCGGTTGACGGCGGACGAAGCAGCG
The DNA here is from genome assembly GCA_040079715.1 of Myxococcota bacterium. Taxonomy (GTDB): domain Bacteria; phylum Myxococcota_A; class UBA796; order UBA796; genus JACKER01. Next base: position 8,133 of record JBEBJW010000106.1, read on the forward strand.
CTCGTCGGTGTCACCGACCGCGATCCGGCCGACGCCCCCGGGGTGTTCCTGGTCAACGCCTTCGACTGCGATCCGGGCCAGCTCGAGGAGGTCCTGTCGTACCCGGACCAGAGCGAGCTGTACGACGGGGTGTACAGCGCGTACGCCCGCACGTTCGACGCCTCGCGCGACGCGTGGCTCGCCGGCACCGCCGACCGGGTCGACTACGACATCGACTACACCGCCGAGCTGCTCGGCGCGACCTACGACGCGCACAGCCGAGGCGCCCTCCGCCGGGTCCCCGAGCTCGACGCCGAGGCCACCCCGTTCGGAGCGTTCGTGGTCCAGCGGTCGTACATGCCGCACCCCGGGGCGTTCGAGGGCGACTCGAACAAGTCGATGGACCAGGACTACCAGCTCGAGCTGTACTACCCGCGCGGCGACGGCCGGGTGGTCCACGTGTACGGCCTGTGGCGCCAGGCGGACTTCGGGTCCGGGTTCGACATGGAAGACGAGGGCAGCCAGCGGATCCTGCTGAACAACCTGCTCGACTGGGACGACGACACCGCCGCGCTGTGCGCCGAGGGGCGCCCGTGATCGCCGCCTGGCTCGCCGGCGCGGCGTGGAGCGCGCCGGAACCCTCGCCGGTCGAGGTCCCGGCCCACGTGGTCGCCGCCCGCTCGAAGATCGACTGGACGATCGCCGGCGACGAGGCGGTCCGGGTGCTCGCGGACTACCTGAAGGTCGACACGTCGAACCCGCCCGGCAACGAGGCGCTGGGCGTGGCGTACCTCGGCGGGGTGCTCGACGCCGAGGGCATCCCGTGGGAGCAGATCGAGCTCGCGCCCGGCCGGTCGATGCTGGTCGCGCGGGTCCAGGGCTCGGGCAAGCAGAAGCCGCTGTGCCTGATGCACCACATCGACACCGCGACGTTCGAGGCCGATCGGTGGCCGGCCGACACCGGGCCGCTGTCCGGTGCGATCGCCGACGGGTACCTGTGGGGGCGTGGCGCGCTCGACATGAAGGGGATGGGTGCGATCGAGCTGATGGTGCTCGCCTGGCTGAACCGGACCCAGGTCCCGCTCGACCGCGACGTGGTGCTGCTCGCGGTCGCCGACGAGGAGGTCGCGAACACCGGGGCGGCGATGCTCGCGGACCCGGCACGGTGGGCGAGCATCGGGTGCGACCACCTGATCAACGAGGGCGGGCTCGGGATCCGCGGGGCGCTGTTCGACGGCCAGGCGATCCACGCGATCTCGGTCGCGGAGAAGGGCGCGCTGTGGGTCAACGTCGTCGCCGAGGGGCGGGCCGGCCACGGCAGCGTCCCGCGCCCGGAGGAGGAGGCGCCGACCCGGCTCGTGCGCGCGATCGAGGCGATCGAGCGGTACCACCCGGTGTACAAGGTCGACGACAGCCTGTACACGCTGCTGGCGAACGTCGGGGAGCACCACGGCGGGTTCAGCGGATTCGTGCTGAAGAACCGGTTCCTGGTGCGGACCCTCGCGTGGGGCAAGCTCCGGTCCAACCCCACCACCAACGCGGTCCTCCAGGACACGGTCCACCTGACCGGGATGCGCGGGGCGCAGGAGCCGAACGTGATCCCGTCGCGGGTCGAGGCGGTGTACGACTGCCGCCTGCTGCCCGGCACCACGCCGGAGATCCAGCTCGAGCGCCTCCGCAAGCAGGTCCAGGGGATCGACGGGATCACCCTCGAGGTGGTCCACGCGATGGAGGGCAACGGCAGCCCGGTCGACGACCCGCTGTTCGACACGATCGCGCGGTACGCGGTCGAGGATCGACCGGCGGCGGTCGCGGGCCCGCTGCTGTCGGTCGGGTTCACCGACTCGATCCTGCTCCGGCCCCTCGGGGTCGCGGCGTACGGCTACGTGCCGTTCGAGGTCGACCCGGAGGTCGCCGACACGATGCACGGCCACGGCGAGCGGGTCCCGGTCGACCAGGTGGGGGAGGGCCTCCGGCGCCTGTACTCGATGGTGGTCGACTTCGCCGGCGTCCGGTAGTGCTGCCGGTCGCGCTCGTCGCGTCGTCGATCGCGCGGGTCGCGGCCGCCACCGAGCCGGAGGCGCCGCCGAGCGCCGAGGTCCCGCCGGAGGCCGTCCCGTCCGGGACCAAGCCGCACGGGTACGTCGTCCCGAACGCCGCGTACGACACCGACGACGGGTTCGGCGCCGGGGCGCGGGCCGAGCTCGCGTGGCCGACCGACCTGCCCGGGCTGCCGTACCGGCTGTCGCTCGTGGCCCAGGGGTACGTCGCGACGAGCGGCTACCAACACCACCGGATCCGAGTCGACGCGACCGGGCTCGGACCGGCGCACCGCGGCCGGCTGACCGTCCACCTCGCGTGGCGCCAGTGGCTGTCCGACCGGTACTATGGGCTCGGCGACGCCACCACCCGCGACGCCGCGTACGTCCGGTCGTACGACGCCGACGATCCGGACCGGCGCCGGTACCAGTACGGGCTGTTCCAGCCGTTCGCGCACGTCACCCTCCGGCGGGACGTCGGCGACACGCCGTTCCAGCTGTTCGGGGCGCTCCAGCCGAAGTGGACCTGGCTCCGGGTGTACCCCGGGTCCCTGCTCGCCGAAGACGACCCGTACGGGGTCGCCGGCGGTCCGACGGTCCAGGCGTTCGTCGGAGTGCTGCACGACACCCGGTCGCCCGAGATCGCGCCGCGGCGCGGCCACCTCGCCGAGCTGTCGGTCCGGGGGGCGCCGGATCTCGGCGGAGAGGCGGGCGGATTCGGTGGGGCGCTCGCC
>JBEBJW010000107.1:0-10834 GCA_040079715.1 Myxococcota bacterium
GCTCGACCGCGCCGTCGCGCACGTCGACCCGGGTCTCGTGGTGGGTCCGGTCGACCACCACCGCCGCCTGCGCCACCCGCACGGTCGCCTCGGGGGTGGTGATCGTCAGGTCCGCGGTCCGATCCGGTCGGACCTCCACGGTGAGCGAGCCCGACTCCCACGCGATCACCGGCGCGCGGTCGGTCCCGCCGATCCGCCCCACCCCCGCGAGCGACAGCGACACGTCGTCCGGCGACGGGGCGGCCTCGATCCGCTCCGCGACCGGCGCGCGGGACCCGAGCCACAGCGCCAGCGCCGCCATCGCGAGCGCGAACCCGCCGGTGGACCACCCGAGCCGGCGCTGGCGGCTGGCGTCGATCCGGGCATGGACTCGATCGAGCGTGTCCGCGTCGGCGCGGGTGACGCGCATCACGTCGTCCCGCAGCCCGTCCCACTGCTCCACGTACGGTGCCACGTACGGTGCCAACCTCGCGCGGAGCCGGTCTGCGGTCGCCGGATCGAGCTCGGTGGCCCGCCGGAACCGCGGCCCCGGGTCGGCGCGGTCGGAGCCCGCCGTGCGGTCCGTGCGGTCGGTCATCGCCACTCCCGCTCGAACGACGCTTGGAACTGCCCGCGGGCGTAGTGGAGCCGGCTCTTGACCGTGCCCGGCGGGACCCCGAGGATCGCCCCCGCCTCGACCACCGACCGGTCCTCGAAGTAGCACAGCACCAGCACCTCGCGGTGCTCGACCGTCAGCGCGTCCATCGCCCGGGCCACCGCCTCGGTGAACTCGCGGTCGTCGGACGGGCCGTCGGTCCGGTCGGGCGCGACCCGATGGTCGAGCGAGACGCCCGGCACCCACCGCCACCACCATGCCCGCCGGCGGTGGTTCGCGACCACCCGGCGGCAGGTCCCGAACAGCCACGCCGGCAGGTTCCGCGGGCCCTCCGGGGTGTCGTACCGCCGGACGAGGATCATCATCACGTCGTGGGCGGCCTCCTCGGCGTCGATCCGCCCGGCGCCGAGCCGCGCGCACCAGCCGTACACCGCCGGCAGCCACTGGGCGATCGCCCGATCGATCGTCGGCGGCTCCCGTTCGGGCGCGACCTCCCGCGGGCGCGGATCCGGCTCGTCTCGAACGACCATCGGCGGCGGCTCCCGTCCGTGGTGTGGCCCGATCGCCCCGCGGTTCAATCGGCGCGAACATTTTCTCACCGCGCCGGGCCGCCCGCCAATATGAATTCTTGCACTTTGGGGTCAACCAGGCGGGCTGCTGACCGAACGGGCACGGCAGAGGTCTCCGATGCGCGCTCCCAGCCTCGCCCAGGTATTCGTCCTGCTGGTCCTCGGCTACGTCGCGGGCCAGGTCGTTCTCGCGGGTGGCACGGCGTGGATCGCCCGCGACCTCGGGATGGGCGGCACCACCTGGACCGAGGTGGTCCGGGCGAAGGACCTCGTCGCAGACGTGCTCCCGCCGCCCGAGTACCTGGTCGAGGCGCACCTCGTGGTCCACCAGGCCGTCGCCGCCGCCTCCGACGCCGATCGCGACGCGGCGATCGACCGGCTGCGGGTCCTCGAGCAGGAGTTCCGCACCCGCCGGGCGTTCTGGGCGTCCGAGCCGGTCCCGCCCGAGCTCCGGGTCCTGCTCGACGCCGCCGCCGAGCCCGCCGACACCTACTTCGCGGCGGTCGACGACCGGTTCGTCCCGGCCCTGCGCGCCGGGGACCCCGCCGCGGCCGCGATCCTCGCCGGGCCGCTCGAGGCCGCGTACCGGACCCACCGGGCGGCGATCGATCGGGTGGTCGCCGCGTCCGGGACCTGGCTCGACACCACCGTCGCCGACGCCGACCGCCGGTGGTCGGTCGCCGCGGTGGTGTACACGCTGCTGGTCGCCGGGGTCACCGCCGCCGGGATCGCCGGCGCGATCCGGGTGTCCCGCGGGACCACCGGTCAGGTCCGCCAGACGATCGACACCCTCGAGCGGGTCGCCGAGCGCGACCTGCGGGTCGAGGCCCCGACCGACGGCCAGCGCGAGTTCCAGGCCCTCGGCGCCGCGCTGAACACGACCCTCGCCCGGATCCGCGCCGATCTCGCCGGGTACGGGCAGCAGGCCGGCGAGGTCGACGACGCCGCCCAGGGCCTCCGGCGCCTCGGGCGGTCGATGGTCGACGCCGCGAACGGCAACGCCGACCGCGCCACCCACCTGCTCGGCCTCGCTGACACCGTACTCGGGAACCTCGAGGCGATGTCCGCGGCGACCGAGCAGCTCAGCGCCGCGATCCGCGAGGTGTCCCGCGGAACGAGCGAGGCCGCCACCGTCGCCACCTCCGCCGTGCGGACCGCGGACAGCGTCGGGGTGACCGTCGGGCGGCTCGAGCGCTCGACCGCCGAGATCGGCGACGTGGTGCGCGCCGTCCAGGCGATCGCCGAGCGGACCAACCTGCTCGCCCTCAACGCCACGATCGAGGCGGCCCGGGCCGGGGAGGCCGGCGCCGGGTTCGCGATCGTCGCGAGCGAGGTCAAGGAGCTCGCCCGGCAGACCTCCCGGGCGACCGAGGACATCGTCGGGCGGGTCGACGCGGTCCGCGCGGACGCCCGGTCGGCGATCGGCGCCCTCGGCGAGATCGCGGCGATCATCGGGCGGGTCCACGAGCTCCAGGTGTCGATCGCCGGCGCGGTCGAGCAGCAGAGCGTCGCGACCGAGGAGATCTCCCGCGGGGTGTCCGGGGTCGCCGCGACCGGGGCCGAGATGGCCGAGGCCGCCCGCGCCAGCCGGACCAACGCCCAGGCGGTGACCGACGGGTCGGTGTCGGTCGGGCAGGCCAGCGAGGAGCTCATCCGGCTCGCCCACGGGGTCCGGAGCCTCGCCGCCGGCTGGCAGACCGACCCGATCGCTCATTGATCGTTCCACGAACCTGCGCGTCGGTCTGCGAATCGTAGATCGCGAACGTTCCAAGCTTCGCTTCCGCTGGCACGATGTTTGGTCTACGGTCCCGTCCGCGGGAGGGCCGAATGGTCGTGTGGTCGTTGTTGTGGGCGTGCACCGGGAAGCCCGACGCCGAGCCGGTCAGCGTCGAGGAGCAGGCCGCGTTCGCCGAGCTCGTCGCCGCGCACACCGACGGGCTCGTGTCGCGGACGATCGAGCCGCGGGTCCGGTTCGTCACCCCGGTGCTCGCCGCGCTGCCGAACGCGCAGCCGCCCGCCGGCACCCTGGTGTTCGATCCGCCGGTCGAGGGCGTCGCCCGGTGGCTCGACAGCCAGGAGCTCGTGTTCGACCCGACCGACACGTTCGCGCCGAACACCGCGTACACCGTCACCGTCGACCTGTCGATCCTCGGGTTCGGCGCGGACCAGCCGCCGTTCCGGTTCGAGTTCGCGACGATCGCCCAGGCGTACGAGGTCGAGGACGGCGGGCTCGAGATGGACGACGACGGCGCGACCCGCCTCCGCGGCACCGTCCGGACCACCGACGTCGCCGAAGACGCGGTGATCGAGTCGATGCTGTCCGCGACCCAGGGCAAGCGCGCGCTGAAGGCGAGCTGGTCCCACCTCGGCGGGAACCGGCACCAGTGGACGCTCGACGGGATCACCCGCGAAGAGGCGGCCACGACCGTCGCGCTCGCGTGGGACGGCCAGCCGCTCGGGGTCGAGGAGGACCGCGCGACCGAGGTCGCGGTCCCGGCGAAGGGCGAGTTCGGGCTGATGGCGTCGCGGGCCGAGGCCGGCGCGACCGCGTTCGTCGAGCTGCGGTTCACCGATCCGATCGCCCCCGACCAGAACCTCGCCGGTCGGATCCGCGCCGACGGCCGTGATCTGCGGTTCGAGGTCCAGGGGAACGTCGTCCGGGTGTTCGCGTCCGACGGGTGGGCCGGCACCGTCACCCTCGCGATCGACGGGATCGAGAACCGCGCCGGGGTCGCGCTGCCCGCCGCGGTCGACGCCACCGTCAGCTTCGACCCGATCCTGCCCGCGGTCCGGTTCGCGAGCCAGGGCGTGATCCTGCCGACGACCCAGGGCCTGACCGTCCCGATCGAGGCGGTGAACGTCCGGGCGGTCGAGATCGAGGCGACCCGGGTGTACGAGACGAACATCCCCCGGTTCCTCCAGGCGAACGCCCTCGACGGGAGCCAGGAGCTCGCCCGCGTCGGCAAGGTGGTGTGGCGCCAGCGGGTGCCGATCGAGGTCGGTCCCGAGGACCACGACCGGTGGGTCCGCCTCGGCCTCGACGTGAGTCGGCTCGTGTCCGGCGCCGACGGCGGGCTGTACCACCTGTCGCTCCGGTTCGACCGACCGGACGTGGTGTACGACTGCCCGACCGCCGCCCCCGACGCCCGCCCGGTCGCGCCGGTGGTCGATCCGCCGTGGGACCGCCAGGGGAGCGAGTCGAGCTTCTGGGACTTCTGGGGCGGTGAAGACGGGTACTACGACCGGTACCAGCAGCGCACGGACCCCTGCTCGCCGTCGTACTACACCACCTGGGACGACCACGACGTCACCGTGTCGAAGAACGTCGTCGTGTCGAACGTCGGGGTGATCGCGAAGCAGGGCGAAGACGGCGACCTGGTCGTGGTCGTGACCGATCTCCGGACCACCGCGCCGTCGGCTGGGGCGAAGGTCGAGGTGGTCGACTTCCAGCTCCAGAAGATGGCGGCCGGCGAGACCGACGCCGACGGGGTCGTCCGGCTCCACGCGCCCGGCCACCCGTTCGTGATCGAGGCGGTGGTCGGGGCCGAGCACGGGTACGTGAAGCTCGATCGCGCCGCGTCGCTCGCCACCGGCCACTTCGACACCGGCGGCCGGGCGCTGACCGACGGGCTCGAGGGCCTGCTGTACGGCGAGCGCGGCGTGTGGCGGCCGGGCGACCCGATCCACCTCACGTTCCTGCTCCACGACGAGACCGGGCGGCTGCCGGCGGATCACCCGATCCAGTTCGAGCTGCGGAACCCGTCCGGCCAGGTGGTCGAGCGGCGGACCGTCCGGGGCGCGGTCGACGGATTCTACGATCTGGAGACGAAGACCGCGGCCGACGCGCCGACCGGGCCGTACACGGCGACCGTCGACCTCGGCGGGCGCACGTTCACCGAGACCCTCCGGATCGAGACCGTCCAGCCGAACCGGCTGAAGGTCGCGTACGACCTCCCGAAGGACGGGATCCGCGCCCCCGGGCTGGCCCTCCGGACCACCCTCCACAGCCGGTGGCTGCACGGCGCGCCGGCCCCGAACCTCGACACCCGGATCGACGGCAAGCTGGTCGCGCGCCCGACGAAGTTCCCGAAGCTCGACGGCTACGTGTTCGACGACCCGACCGCCCAGTGGTCGTCGTCGACGTTCACCCTCCACGAGGGCCGGCTGAACGGCGTCGGGGACGAGGAGCTCGATCTCCCGATCGAGGTCGCCGACGGCGCGCCGGGGATGCTGAACCTCGAGCTCACCACCCGGGTGTTCGAGCCGTCCGGGGCGTTCAGCATCGACCAGGCCACCGTCCCGGTGTCGCCGCACCAGCGGTACGTCGGGATCAAGCTGCCGAAGGGCGACGTCGCGCGGAGCATGCTGCTGACCGACACCAAACACACGGTCGACGTGGTGATGGTCGACGCGGACGGCAAGCCGACCGGCGGCAGCCCGATCCGGTGGGCGCTGTACAAGGTCCAGTGGCGGTGGTGGTGGGAGAAGGGAGAGGAGAGCCTCGCGGACTACGCCGGCGTCGACGAGCACACCGCGCTGGCGTCCGGCGTCGCCGACACCGCCGACGGCAAGGGCAGCTTCCAGTTCGAGGTGAAGTACCCCGAGTGGGGCCGGTACCTGCTGCTGGTCACCGACGAGGACGGCACCCACCGGACCGGCGCCACGATGTACATCGACTGGCCCGGGTGGGCCGGCCGCGCGTCGAAGGACAACCCCGGCGGGGCCAGCGTGCTGACCGTGACCACCGACCGGTCCGAGGTCGAGGTCGGCCAGCCGGTGACGTTGACGTTCCCCACGCCGACCACCGGCGGGCGGGCGCTGATCAGCCTCGAGACGGGCACCCGGGTCCTGAAGACCGCGTGGGTCGAGCCGACCGCGGCGTCGACCAGCGTCACGATCGTCGCCACGCCGGACATGGCACCGTCGGTGTATGCCAACGTCACCTTGCTCCAGCCGCACGAAGCGACCAAGAACGACCTGCCGATCCGACTGTACGGGATCGCACCGATCACGGTGGTGGACCGCGACACGCGGCTGACCCCGATCCTGACCACCACCGAGACCTGGGAGCCCGAGTCCACCGCGAAGGTCGCGGTGAAGGAGGAGCACGGCCGCGAGATGACCTACACCCTGGTGGTGGTCGACGAGGGCCTGCTCGGGCTGACCCGGTACAAGACGCCGGACCCGTGGGCGACGTTCTACGGGCGGGAGGCGCTCGGGGTGCGGACCTGGGACGTGTACGATCTGGTGGCCGGGGCGTACGGCGCGGCGCTCGAGGGCACGATCGCGGTCGGCGGCGACGGGGAGGCCGAGCCCGGCGCCCAGCGCGAGGCGAAGCGGTTCCCGCCGATGGTGCTGAAGCTCGGCACGTTCCACCTCGCCCCCGGCGAGACCCGGACCCACGACGTGGCCCTGCCCGGCTACGTCGGCGAGGTGCGGCTGATGGCGGTCGCCGGCCACGGGCGCGGGTTCGGCAGCGCCGAGCGGAGCATCACGGTCAAGAAGCCGCTGATGGTGCTGGCGTCGCTCCCGCGGGTCCTCGGGCCCGGCGAGACGGTGACGGTGCCGGTCGACGTGTTCGCGCTCGACCCGAAGGTCGACGACGTGAAGGTGTCGGTCACGGTCGACGGCCCGGCGGCGATCGTCGGCCCGACCGAGCAGCGGCTCGCGTTCGCGTCGGTCGGGGACCAGCTCGCCGAGTTCCGGCTGCAGGTGTCCGACGCGCTCGGGATCGTCAAGGTCACCGCCACCGCGAAGGGCGGCGGGCTGACCGCGACCCACACCGTCGAGCTGCAGGTCCGCCACCCCGGTACCCGCCAGACGGACGTGCTGACCGCGGTGGTCGAGGCCGGAAAGACCTGGACCACCACCGTCGCGCTGGCCGGGCTCCCCGGGACCAACGAGGCCGAGCTCGAGGTGTCGCGGGTGCCGCCGTTGAACCTCGGAGCCCGGCTCGACGCGCTGATCCACTACCCGCACGGGTGCGTCGAGCAGACCACCTCCGGCGCGTTCCCCCAGCTGATGTTGACGTCGGTGGTCGAGCTGACCGCAGACCAGAAGGAGCGGATCCGGCGGAACGTCGTCGGCGGGATCACCCGGCTGGCGCAGTTCCAGACCTCGGACGGCGGGTACGGGTACTGGCCGGGCGACCGGACCCCGGACCCGTGGGCGACGTCGTACGTCGGCCAGTTCCTGCTCGAGGCCGAGCGTCAGGGGTACCCGATCTCGGCGTCGGCGAAGCGGTCGTGGCTCGCGTACCAGAAGGGCGCGGCCGGCCGGTGGGCCCGGACCGGTCCGGACGCCGAGCTCCAGCAGGCGTACCGGCTGTACACGCTGGCGCTCGCCGGCCAGCCGGACCTCGCGAGCATGAACCGCCTGCGGGACGCGCCGATGGGCGCCGCGGCGAAGTTCCGGCTCGCGTCGGCGTACCAGCTCGCCGGGCACCCGGAGATCGCGAAGGAGCTCGCGGCGGGCGCCACCGACGTCGCGGGGTACCGGGAGCTGTCCGGGACCTACGGCAGCGACCTGCGGGACCAGGCGCTGATCCTCGAGACGCTGATCCTGCTCGGTGACCCGCGGGCGGTGCCGCTGGCGAAGACCGTGTCGGATCGGTTGACGGCGACGTCGTGGCTGTCGACCCACGAGTCCGCGGTGGCGCTGGTCGCGCTGTCGCGGTTCGCCGGGACCGGCGGGACCTCGTCGACCCTCGCGTTCACCTGGTCGGCCGGCGGGGCGGCGACCCCGGTCAGCGGGACCCGCGCGATGGCGTTGATCCCGGTGGCGATCGGGGACGCGCAGCGGTCGGTGCCGCTGTCGGTCGGGAACACCTCGTCCGGGCCGCTGTTCGTCCGGGCGATCACCCACGGGCTGCCGAAGGTCGGCGAAGAGCGCGCCGAGAGCGACGGGCTGTCGCTCTCGGTCTCGTACACCACCCTCGACGGCGCCCCGCTCGACCCGGTCCACCTGCCCCACGGCACCGATCTGGTGGCCCACGTGACCCTGACCAACGACACCGACCGGGCGCTGTCCGAGATCGCGGTCAGCCAGGGGGTGCCGTCCGGGTGGGAGCTGTTCGGCAACGCGTCCGGCGCCGGCGAGGGCTACGACTACCGCGACGTCCGCGACGATCGGGTGTTCACCTACCTCGATCTCGCGCCGCACGCGTCGGTCCAGCTGTCGATCCGCGCCAACGCGGGCTATCGCGGTCACTTCTACCTGCCACCGGTGGCAGCGGAGGCGATGTACGACGCCAGCGTGTCGGCCCGGACCGAGGGCAAGTGGGTCGACGTGACCGACGCGGCGGAGGGCTGACCGTGGCGCGGCGGCCGGGCCGGGCTCGGTGGTGGATCGCGGCGGCGGGCGTCGCCGCGGCCGCGTTCCTCGCCGTGCCGGTGCCGCGGTTCGCCGCGCCGGTCAGCGACGTGGTGGTCGACCGCGACGGGGAGCTGCTCGGCGCGTCGATCGCCGCCGACGGCCAGTGGCGGTTCCCGCCGACCGCCGCGGTCCCGCCCCGGTACGCGGCGGCGGTCGAGGCGTTCGAGGACCGCCGGTTCCGGCTCCACCCCGGGGTCGATCCGCTGGCGGTCGGGCGGGCGGTGGTCCAGAACCTGTCCGAGGGCCGGGTGGTCAGCGGCGCGTCGACGATCACGATGCAGGTCGTGCGCCTGTCGCGAGGGAACCCGCCGCGGACCCTCGGCGAGAAGCTGGTCGAGGCGGGGCTCGCGGTCCGGCTCGAGCTCGCCGACAGCAAGGACGAGATCCTGGCCGCCTATGCCAGCCACGCCCCGTTCGGCGGGAACACCGTCGGGCTCGACGCCGCGGCGTTCCGGTACTTCGGCCGGTCGGCGGACACGCTGTCGTGGGGGGAGGCGGCGACCCTCGCGGTGCTGCCGAACGCGCCGGCGCTGGTGCACCCTGGCCGCGGCCGCGACGCGCTCCGGGCGAAGCGCGACCGGCTGCTCGACGTGCTCGCCGCCGACGGGGCCCTGTCGGCGGAGGACGCGGCGCTGGCGAAGGCCGAGCCGCTGCCGGAGGCGCCCCGGCCGGTCCCGCGGGACGTGCCGCACCTGCTGGCCCGGGCGGACGGGCGGGAGGAGACCACCCTCGACGCCGCCCTCCAGCGGCGGGCGACCGACGCGCTCGTCCGGCACGTCGCGCGGCTGTCGGCGACCGGGATCCACAACGCGGCGGCGGTGATCGTCGACGTGCCGACCGGCGAGGTCCGCGCGTGGGTCGGGAACGTCCCGCCGACCGGCCCCGACGATCCCCACCAGGCGTACGTCGACGTGGTGACCGCCCCGCGGAGCACCGGCAGCACGCTCAAGCCGCTGCTGTACCTCGCCGAGCTGCAGGACGGGGCGCTGCTCCCGCACGAGCTGGTCCCCGACCACCCCGTCCGGTTCGGGGCGTTCGCCCCGGAGAACGCCGACCACCAGTACGAGGGCGCGGTCCCGGCGGCCGAGGCGCTGGCGCGGTCGCGGAACGTGCCGGCGGTGTTCCTGCTGCGCCAGTACGGGGTCGACCGGTTCCACGGGTTCCTGAGCCGGCTCGGGATGACCACCTTGACCCGACCGGCCGACGACTACGGGCTGACGTTGGCGCTCGGCGGCGCGGAGGGCACGCTGCTCGATCTGGTGACGATGTACCGCCAGGTCGCGTACACCGTCGACCACCCGACCGACCCGGCGATGGCGCCGGTCCATTGGCACGGGAACCCGGCCGCGACGCAGCCCGCCCAGGCGCTCGATCCGGGGGCGGCGTGGTTGACGGTCCAGGCGCTGCTCGAGGTCAACCGGCCGGGGGTCCACGCGGCGTGGCGGTCGTTCGGCGGCGGGCGGAAGGTCGCGTGGAAGACCGGGACCAGCTTCGGGTTCCGCGACGGGTGGGCGATCGGCACCACCCCGGAGACCGCGATCGGGGTGTGGGTCGGGAACACCGACGGCGAGGGGCGCCCGGCGCTGACCGGGATCCTCGCCGCGGCGCCGCTGCTGTTCGACCTGTTCGATCTGGTGCCGGCGACGACGTGGTTCGACGAGCCGGCGGACGCGCTGGTGTCGGTCGAGGTGTGCGCCCACAGCGGGATGCGGGCCGGCCCGGACTGCGCCGACACCCGGTGGGAGAAGGTCCCGAAGCGCGGCGCGACCGGTCCGGGCTGCACCTGGTGCGAGCTCGTGCACTGCGACGCGACCTGCGCCGAGCGCGTCGACGCGGGCTGCGTGGCGCCGGACGCGATCCGGACCGAGCCGTGGTTCGTGCTGCCGCCGAACCTCGAGCAGTACTGGGTCCGCCGGCACCCGGACCACCGGTCGCTCCCGCCGGTCCGCCCGGGGTGCGCCGGGATCGGGACCGGGGCGTCCTCGCAGTCGCTGTCGGTGGTGACCCCGCGGGACGGGGCCGAGGTGTACGTGCCGATCGAGCTCGACGGCCGGCGCGGGCGGGTGGTGTTCGAGGCCGCGACCCGCGACCCGACGGAGGCGGTGTATTGGCACCTCGACGGCCGGTACGTCGGGGAGACCCGGGACGTCCATCAGCTCGCGCTGGCGCCGGACCCGGGGCCGCACGCGCTGGTGGTGGTCGACCGCGAGGGGACCCGGATCGAGCGGCGGTTCACCGTCCTCGGCCGCCCGGCGGGGTCGGCGACCCGGTAGCTCTGGGTCGGGCGGGCGAGGAC
>JBEBJW010000108.1:0-10780 GCA_040079715.1 Myxococcota bacterium
GTCGCCCGTTGCCCCCGCGGCACCGGCTGCGGCTGGCGCTGGTCGAGGTCGCGCTGCGGGCGGGGCGCCCGGCGGATCCGGCGTACCCGAGCTGCTGGCGCGAGGCCCGGCGGCTGCTCGGGTCGGTCGGCGCGCTCGAGCCGGGGATCGCGTGGCTGATCGCGCTCGCGGTGGGCCGGGCGTCGCGGCCGGAGCGGGTCCGCGACCTCGAGGCGGAGCTCGGGCGGTTCACCCCGTCGCCCTCGACGTCGTTCCAGCCGGTGAACCGCCGGTGACCGGCCGGTGAACGGTGTGGATTGTAACGGTCGGCGGGGTCGCGAGACCGGGGGCCGGAGGTTCCGTGAAGCTGTACATCCACCCGAACTCGCAGAACGCACGTCGCGCGCGGATCGTCGCCCGGTTGGCCGGGTCGCCGGTCGAGGAGGTCCACGTCGACCTCCCGAAGCGTGCGCAGTACGAGCCGGCGTTCCTGGCGATGAATCCGAACCACCGGGTCCCGGTGCTGGACGACGGCGGGTTCGTGCTGTGGGAGTCGAACGCGATCGGGCAGTACCTCGCCGCGAAGGCCGGCCGGACCGACCTGTGGCCGACCGACCCGCGCGAGCAGGCGGACGTGAGCCGGTGGCAGTTCTGGTGCCACACCCAGTGGGGGCCGCCGCTCGGCGTGATCCAGTGGGAGCGGATGATGAAGGCGGTGTTCGGCGGCGGTCCGCCGGACGAGGCCGCGGTGACCGCGAAGCTGGCGGAGCTCGCGGTCCAGGCGAAGCTGCTCGACGACCACCTCGCCGCGACCGACTGGCTCGCGTGCGGTCGGTTGACCCTCGCGGACGTGGCGATCGCGGCGTCGCTGACGTATGCGCCGGCGCTCCAGCTCCCGCTGGCGGACACCCCGCGGCTGTCGGCGTGGCTCGACCGGATCCGCGCGCTGGACGCGTGGAAGGACACCGAGCCGAGCTGGGCCCGTCGGGCGTGATCGGCGGCTCCTGCTGCCGCTGGACGTGGTGGACGGCGAGTTTCGGGTGTGCACGCGCTGACGCCCTCGAACGCGCGGGACGGCGCCGCCCGCGACCGGTGGGTCGATCTGCTCGACGGGTTCGAGGTCCGCGGGCTGTGCTGACGCGCCGGCGTCGGCTGCGCCAGGCGGACGGGAGGGCGCGAGCGCAGCGAGCGGTCCGAGCGGAGCGAGGACGGGACCCCGGACGGAGGCCGACGGCGAGCGGAGCGAGCCGGGGCGCCCAGAGCTGCCGTCGCCCGATCAGGCGTACGCGTACGGTCCGCCGCGCTGGAGCGCCTTCTGGTACGCCGGGCGCGCGTGGATCGTCTCCACGAACCGCCGGCAGTTCGGGCGGCCCTCGAACCCGATCCGCTCGGCGCCGGTCTCGAGCGGGAAGCTCATCATCACGTCGGCGGCGGAGAACGCGGACCCGGCGAACCACCCGGTCTTCGCGAGCGACGCCTCCCACCAGTCGGCGTGGGTGGCGAGCTGCGGGTCGACGTACCCGGTCCGGACCCGCGACATCACCGCGTTCAGCAGCGGGCGGATCAGCGCGGGCGCCGCCTTCGGGATCCGACCGACCACCAGGGCCAACAGCAGCGGCGGCATCGCCGAGCCCTCGGCGTAGTGGAGCCAGTACCGCCAGGCGAGGCGCTCGTCGACGGCGTCCGGCCGCAGCTTCCCCTCGGCCGACTCCACGAGGTACTCGACGATCGCGCCGGTCTCGGCGAGGGTCCGGCCCTCGTGGGTCACGACCGGCGACTTGCCGAGCGGGTGGATCGCCTTCAGCTCGGGCGGCGCGAGCATCGTCTTCGCGTCGCGCTGGTAGAACCGGAGCTCGTACGGCAGCCCGAGCTCTTCGAGCAGCCACAGGACGCGCTGCGACCGCGAGTTGTTCAGGTGGTGGACGGTGATCATCCGGCCCTGTACCGTGTCGCGCGTCGGTCGGCCGCCCGCGATACGCTCGGGCGTGCACGCCGATCCGGGTCCGCCGAAGTTCGACCGGCTGGGGGACGCCCGGATCGATTGGGCGGGTCCGGCGATCGTGGTCGACGGCGCGTCGCGTCGGCTGTCCGGAGGTCGCGCGCGACGGGCCGCTGCCGATCGTGTACGCCGGCTCGACCGTCGGCGCGATCGACGATCACCAGTGCGGCGGCGTGGGGCACCCAGGGCCCGGACCGCGCCCACGGATTCACCGCGCCGACCACCGGCACCTACCGGTTCGACGCGTCCGGGGACTTCGGGGCGATCGTGTCGGTGACCGACGGGTGCCGCGGCGAGACGCTCGCGTGCGACCCGTACAGCGTGTGGCTCGGCGGGGGCAGCTCGACCCTCGCGACCCTCGACGCCGGCCAGTCGGTGGTGGTGGTCGTGGACGGGTGGACCGGCGCGGACGTCGGCGACTACACGCTGACCGTGTCGTCCGTCACTCCGCGAGCGGCAGCGCGTCGTCGTCGATCCGCCGCTTCTCCAGGTCGGACATCGGCGGACCCCAGAACCGGGTCCCGTCGGCGCGGTACCGGCCGCCGTGGCACGGGCAGTCCCAGGTCCGGTCGACCGCGTTCCACCCGACCACGCAGCCGAGGTGCCGGCACACCGGCCGCACCGCGTGGAGCGCGCCAAGATCGTCGCGGTACACCCCGAGCTTCTCGCCGTCGATCGTCAGGAGCCGGCCCTCCCCGCGCGCGAGGTCCGCCGGGTGGTGGTCGCCGGTCGGCCGGAGCCGATCGGCGACGAAGTGCCACGCGACCTCGGCCTGGTCCTTCGCGACCCGATCGGCGCTCCCGACCGGGCGGAGGCGGGACGGGGAGAACAGCGCGTCGACGTCGGTGTCGGCGACGATCGCGTCGGCGATCGCCTCGCCGGCCCACGTCCCCCAGGTCAGGCCCGTGCCGGACAGCCCGGTGGCGACCCAGGTGTGCGCCCGGAGCGGCAGCCGACCGACGTACGGCATCCCGTCGGCCGGCTCGAACCACATGTGATCCCACCGGTGGGTCGGGGCCCCGGCGTCGAGGGTGTCGCGGGCCCACGCCGCGAGCCGATCCAGCGCCGCGGCGGGGTCGCCGGTGCCGGGCGGCAGGTCCTCCCCGCCGACCAGCCACGCGCCGTCGTCGAGCGGGCGGAGGTAGTGGTACGGATCCGCCATGTCCCAGTACAACCCGGCGGGGATCGGCCGGTTCGGGCGGACCACGACCAGGAACGACAGGTACGACGCCATCCGCGTCTGGACCGACGGGACGACCCCGGGCGGGGTGTGGGTCGCGAGGATCAGCTCGGTCGCGGTCACCGTGCCGGACCGGGTCTGGACCGTGACCGGCGCGCCGCTGTCCCAGTCGATCGCGGCGGTGTGCTCGTGGATCGTCACCCCGGCGCCGGTCGCGAGCGCGGCCAGGCCCTGCAGGTAGTGGATCGGGTGGAACATCGCCTGGGCGTCGAGCCGCATCCCGCGCCGATCCCCCGGCAGCGGCACCGCGACCCCGGCCTCGGCCGACTCGCCGTATCGCTGGTACAGCGCGGCGAGGTGGACGAGCCGGTCGAGCTCGGACCGGTCGTCGGTCCACAGCCACCCGGGCACCCACCCGAACCGGCCGGCGCCGCCCATCTCCGCGTCGAGGGCCGCGATCCGGTCGATCCCGGCGCGGTTCGCGCGGACCGCCGCCCCCGCCGCCTCGTCGCCGACCCGGCTCCGGAGCTGGTCGAGGTCGGTGTCGGTCTCGACGGTCAGGTGGGCGCTGCTGTGGCCGGTGGTCCCGCCGCCGACCCGGTCGGCCTCGATCACGATCACCTTCCGCCCGGCGCGGGCGAGGCGGAGCGCCGCCGTCAGCCCGGTGATCCCGGCCCCGACGATCACCACGTCGCACCGCGCGTCGCCGGTCAACGGCGCGAACGACGCCGCGACGCGATCCTGGCCCCACCACGTTGCGCCCATCGTCGACCTCCCACAGAGGCCGTATGTCGGGCGGCCCGCGCGACACACGGGTCTGGACGCGCTCGTGGGGGTTCGTCGTGCCTCGCTGAACCGGAGCGCCCCGTCCCGACAGTCCCCGATCAGACAACCACGGTCAGGAGGGACCACGATGATCACGACGCTCGTCTGGGCGCTGGGCGGCTGCGCGGACCGAGCCCCCGAGCCCGCCGTCGACCCGGTCGACCCGGTCGACCCGGTCGACGAATCGGACGGCCAGGAGCCAGGAGGCGACGGAACGTCGGTCGAGGAGGATCCGCCCGGCACGGTCGTCCCGGCCGTCGCGCTCGAGCCGGCCGAGGTGTTCCCCGGGCGGACCGTCGAGCTCGTCGTCCGCGGGACCGGCACGGCGTGGACCGACGGGGTGGCGGTCGACCTCGGCCCGGACCTCATGGCCAGCGACGTCACCGTCGCGAGCCCGACCGAGGTGCACGCCACGGTCATCGTCCCCGACGACGCCGCGTTCGGTCCGCTCGACGTGACCGTCGGCCAGGGCACCGACGCGCTGGTCGCGTCGCTCGAGGTGGTGCCGTCCCTGTCGTTCTCGCAGCTGTACGGGACGACGGCCCAGGGCTCGAAGCTGTTCATCATCGTCGACAACCTCGACACCACGCCGTTCGACCTGTCCCACGACTACGTGGACGACGGCACCGGCACCTACGCCGACGTGTACACCGACCTGCGGATCGTGACCCCGGACGGGATCGTGACCTGGTACGGGCCCGGGAGCGGCGACGACCCGCACACGCTCGGCCTGGTGTTCGCGCTCGACGTCGACGCCCCGGTCGGCCCGCTCGAGGTCCAGGTCGTGAGCGGGACCCAGCACACCCTGTTCCGGTCCGAGGCGATCGAGATCGCGGCCCGGGCGCCGGTCCCGCTGGTCGAGGGGGAGGTCGCGGAGGCCACGCTCCCGGCGCTCGGCGACTCGCTGACGTTCTCGTTCGGCGCCGAGCGGTCGATCTTCAGCCTCGACGCCCTGCCCGTCGGCAACTCCGACGAGCCGTGGATCACGCTGCTGGGCCCGTCCGGGTCGTTCGCGGAGCCGACGGTCGCGTTCGGCCCGCAGGCGGCGGCGATGTCGGACGGCCCGGTGTACGCGGTCGTCAGCGACGGCTACGGGTTCTCGACCAACCTCGACTTCACGATCGTGGGGCGGTCGGCGCCGCTCGGGACCGCGGTCGTCGCCGAGGCCGAGCCGAACGACGCGATCGACACCGCCCAGGCCGTCGCGCTCCCGATCACCGTCGAGGGCGGGGCGCTCGAGGTGCGCCCCGACGGCGCGTTCGGCGAGGACTGGTACCGGGTGGAGATCGGCCCCGAGGACGCCGACCGGTCCCTCGCGATCTCCACCACCGGTCCGTCGGAGGAGGCGACCGACACCCGGGTGCGGATCCTCGACGCCGCCGGCGCGGTGCTGCTCGACCAGGACAACCCGAACCTGAGCTTCAGCTACCACGAGACGGTGTTCGCGCCGCCGCTCGGCGCCGGGACGTTCTACGTCGTGGTCAGCTCGGACCAGGCCCCGTACCCGTGGGCCGCGACGTACAGCGTGGGGCTGGCGCTCGCCGCGCCCTGACCGACGCCGCGGGGCTACCGGCGGGGGACGCGGGGGTTGGTGAACTTCACCGACTTGGCGTACCGGTACATCCCGAGGCAGTACGCCTCGAACCGCGCCGGCGCGCGCCCGAGCTCGGTCGTGACCCGGGTGTTGTCGAACACGGTGTCGTAGTTGATGTACGGCCAGAACACCTTCATCACCGCGCCGGCCTGCTGCACCGGGCCGCGCGGCAGCCGGTTCATCCCGCGGACCGTCCACTCGAACGGCCGCCCGAGGCGCCCCGAGAACCGGACCGCGCGCTCCGGGCGCATCGCCTCGGCGATCGACGCCCCGGTCGCCGACGCCGTGCCCGCCGACAGGGTGTACGCGTCCCACCGCAGCGCGGGCTTCGTGTGGAGCTCGGCGATCGCCGTCCCGACAAAATCGCCGGGCACGATGTCGATCCGCGACGACGGGGCGACCGGCACCACCGGCAGGTCGGCGAGCCCGCAGAACGCGCGGACCATGTCGGTCATCCACGCGCGCTCGTGGCGGGCGTCGCCCATCACCGTCGTCGGGCGCACCACCAGCACCTTGTCCGCCGGGAGCAGCTCGCGCGACAGGTGCTCGGCGAACTTCTTCGTCCGCGCGTACGGGTCGTAGTCCGACCGGTCCCAGTCGACGGTGTGGTCCTCGTCGACGATCTCGCCGTGCCGGTGGCCCGCGATCGCCGCGGTCGACACGTCGGTGAACCGCCGGAGCGCCCCGCGCGCCTCGAGCGCCATCGCCAGCTTCACCACCGACAGCGTGCCGCGCAGGTTCGTGTTGAAGCACGCCTTGTCGGACTTGCGGTTCAGCGAGGCCGCGATGTGCAGCACGCTGTCGACCCCGTCGAGGATCCGCGTCCGGTCGGCGTCCGACAGCCCGAGCCCCGGCGCGTGCAGGTCGCCCAGCACCGGCACCACCCGGTCGAGCGCGCGGTCGAACCCGTCCGGGTCGAGGTGGAACTGGAGCGCGTCCCACAGCCGGTCCACCGCCGCGTCGGTCGACGGCGCCCGGACCAGCGCGTACACCCGGTCGTCGGTGTGCCGCAGCAGCCAATCGATCGCATACGACCCGAGGAACCCGTTGCCCCCGGTCAACAACACGCCCATCCCGTCGTCTCCTGTGTGTCCGGCCGGCCGGATCGGGCGCCCCGGCGCTCCGCGCCGTCGTCCTCCCTCCGGGGTCGCTCCGCTCCGCTCCGCTCCGTGCGCGATGCGCGCACCGCTCGCTCCGCTCGCGCCCTCCGGTCCGACTGGCGCAGGCCGCCGACGAGCGGCCGCTGCGGCTACTTGCTCGCGACCCGCGCGCCCTCGTCCGCGATCCCGGAGCCCGACCGCTCCGCGAGCCCGCGAACCAGGCGGAACCGCGGGTTGCTCGGCGGATCGCCCTCGATCTTCACCCCGTCGATGATCGGGATGCACCAGGTGCGCAGCCCCGGGTACTCCACGTCGACCCAGTACCGGCACCAGTCGAGGTCCGCCAGATCGAACCGGAACGCCGGGTCGGCCGCGGTCAGCGCCCGGGCGCGGTCCGTCCGGAACACCCACCGGTTGTCGTGGATGAACGGGGCGTACAGCCCGAGCATCTTCTCGATCCGCGCCATCGCGTCGTTCGCGGCGTCGACCTTCTTGTCGACCGTGCCCTTCACCCGGTCCGGCGCGGCGTCGCGGAGCCACGCGCCGAGCCGCCGGAGCCGATCGAACGTGAACGGGCCCGGCTCGTCCGCCCGGACCGGGATCGGGTCGAGCCACCGGAACAGCGCCCGATCGGTCGCGGTGCCGTGGCCCTGGCGGGTCCACCGGCGCATCCCGAGCCCGGTGAGCTCGACCGCGCGCGCGAACGTCAGCGGGTTGTGGTCGCTCGACCCGAGCTGGAACACGCCGCCCGCCCGCCGATCGATCGCCGCGGCGGTGATCGCGGCGAGCCCGGCGGCCACGTCGTCGACCGGGACCACGTCGAACGGGTGGTCCGGGACGGTCGGCAGGCGCCGGAACGCGGTCGAGATCAGCCACGCGAGCGGGCCCGCGGTGTTCAGCCCCTCGTTCCACCCGGGGAACGGGAACGAGCGCGCGCACTCGACGATCGACGGGCGGACGATCGTGAGGTCGAGGTCCGGTCGCTTCCCGAGGCCGTGCTCGGCGAGCCCCTTCGTGTAGGTGTAGATGTTCGGCCAGCCGAGCGCCCGGGCCCGGGCGAGGCCGAGGGCGATCCGGTCGGTCGCGGTGGCGGTGGTCCGGCACGCGAGCTGGAGCGCGCGGATCTCGGCCGCCACGTCGAACCGGGCGCCGTTCGGGGCGATCCCGGGGGTCACCGTCTCGGGCACGACCGCGTCGCCGACCGCGCCCGCGACGTAGCAGGTGGACACGTGGATCATCGGCGCGCCGAGGCGCTCGGCGAGCTCGGCCGCCTGGAACGCGCCGGCGACGTTCGTGCCGAGGGCGGCGGTCGGGTCCGGCTCGAAGTCGGTCAGGCCGGCGCAGTGGACCACCGCGTCCGCCCCGGCGAGCCGGCGCAGATCGTCCGGCGACAGCCCGCACCCGGGCTTCTCGACGTCGCCGTCGATCGCGTCGAGCCGCGCGCCGAGCCAGCTCCCGAGCCCCTCGCCGTGCAGCGCCCGCAGCCCGCGGAACACCGGCGAGGTGTCGACGATCCGCTCGACCCGGACCGTCGCGGTCTGCAGCCGGCCGCGCGGGCGGACGATCAGCGTGATCCGGCCGATCTCCGGGACCCGCTCGAGGATCATCGCGACGAACACCTTCGCGAGGAACCCGGTGAACCCGGTGACCACGAGGTGGCGCCCGGAGAGGATCGCGGTCGTCTCGGTGCTCATGCGCCCTCCACCACCGGCCAGTCGAGGTCCCGCGCGATCCGGCGGAGCGAGCGGTCCGGGTGGACCGCGCACGGCAGGCCGATCGCCGACAGCAGCACCTGGTCGTCCCCCGTCGCGCCGTACGCCCGCGACGTGTCGAGCGCGTAGCCGTGGCGGTCGGCCCAGCTCCGGAGGCGCTCGCCGCCGAACCGCGTCACCACCGGGTCCACCAGCCGCCCGGTGGCGCGCCCGCCGTTGCGCTCGAGCTGGTTCGCGATCACCGCGTCGGCCCGGAGGTGGGCGGCGAGCGGCGCGACGATCTCGGCCAGGTGGTCGGACACGAGCACGATCGCCAGCCCGTCGCGGCGCGCCTGCTCGACCAGGTCGACGCCGGCGGGCCGGAGGTTCGGGATCAGCCAGGTGTGGGCGTACTCCTCGCCGAGCACCCGCAGCCGGTCGTCGGAGGTGCCGCGCAGCGCGGCGTACGCGAGCCGGAGCCCGGTGGTGGCGTCGCCGAGGCCGAGCGCCCACGGGGCCGCGAGCGCGACCGCCCCGAGCCGGACGGCCCGCTCCTCGAGCTTCTGGGCGTTCGCCGCGAGCCACGCCGCTGCGACCGTCGCCGGTCGACCGACCAGCACCCCCTCGACCCGGAACCACGCCGCGGGCTCGCCCATCGCCCCTCCGTCCGCCGACGGTAACCCAACTAGACTGACATGTCAGTCTATTTCTTCCTCGATGGACGTTGGATCCGGAACGTGGAACGATGCTCGGGTGGAACAGGCCCGGATCGGCGCGTATCGACTCGACCGGTGGGTCGGCAGCGGGGGGATGGGCGAGGTCTGGCGCGCCGTCCACGTGCCGTTCTCGGCTCCGGTCGCCATCAAGCTGCTGACCGGGGCCCGGGCGGCCCGCGCCTCCCAGCGGGCGGCGTTCCGGAGCGAGGTCCGGCTGGCCGCGTCGCTCGATCACCCCGGGATCGTCGCGATCTACGACCAGGGCGAGACCGAGGCCGACCTCGGGCCGATCGACGCGCGCACCCCGTACGTGGTGATGGAGTGGCTCGGCGGCAGCTCGCTCGCCCACGCGTCGCTCCCGGGGTGGGACGCGCTCGACGCGCTGCTCCGCGGGCTGCTCGCGGCGCTGGCCCACGCCCACGCGAAGCGGGTGATCCACCGCGACCTGAAGCCGGCGAACCTGCTGCTACCGGCCCGCGACGGGTGGGGCGCGGTCCGGATCGTCGACTTCGGGATCGCGGTGCTCCAGGGCGAGCGCGCCGACGACGACCCGGACACGAGCGGGACCCCCGCGTACATGGCGCCCGAGCAGGTCCGCGGCGCGATCGGCGAGCAGGGCCCGTGGACCGACCTGTACGCGCTCGGGTGCGTCGCGTGGCGGCTCGCCACCGGCCGCTCGGTGTTCGACACGGGTGTCCGGGCGCTCACCCCGGTCGAGCTGCTCCGGGCCCAGCTCGAGGACGTGCCCGGCCGGTTCGAGCCCCGGTTCGACGTGCCGGCCGGGTTCGAGGGCTGGCTCCGGGTCCTGCTGAACAAGCGCCCGTCCCGCCGGTTCGCCTGCGCGGCGGACGCGGCCGGGGCGCTCGCCGCGCTCGGGGACGTGGTCGCCCGCGGGGCCGGCGCGGTCGGGGGCGCCGTCGACGCGCTGCTCGCCGATTCGGGCGGCACCGAGACGTTCGACTTCGAGGCGATCGACGTGCTGGCGATCGAGCCGACCCCCGAGCCGGACCTGTGGCAGATCCGGCCGCGGCTGCCGGCGGACTGGCGGCCGGCGGTGGCGGGCGTCGGCGGCGTACCCGCGGGCGGGACCGGGTGGTTCGGTCCGGGCCTGCTCGGGATCCGGCCCCACCCGCTGATCGGGCGGGAGGCGGAGCGCGATCGGCTGTGGTCGGCCCTCCGCGCGGTCGAGGCCGAGCGGGCCCCGCGGGTGATCGCGATCCGCGGCCCGACCGGCGCCGGAAAGTCGCGCCTCGGCGAGTGGCTGGTGGTCCGCGCGCGCGAGGCCGGCGGGATCGGGCTCGACGTCCGGCACGCGGCCGCGGTCGGGCGCGAAGACGGCCTCGTCCCGATGGTGTTGCGCCAGCTCGGGCTCGGCGCCGAGTCGACCGACGGGACGCGCGAGTCGCAGGACTGGCTGGTCCGGCGGATCTCCCAGCTGGTCCGCGATCCGGACGACGCGCTGGTGCTGGCCGCGCTCGCCGCGCCCCGCCACGTCCCCGGGGTCGAGCTGCGGGAGGCCGAGCGGCACGCCGCGCTGCTCGCGCTGGTCCGCGGCCTCGTCGACCGCCGGCCGACCGCGCTGGTGATCGACGACGCGCAGTGGGGCAACGACGCGCTCGGGTTCGTCCGGCACCTGCTCGCGGTCGGGCAGGACC
The DNA here is from genome assembly GCA_040079715.1 of Myxococcota bacterium. GTDB lineage: Bacteria > Myxococcota_A > UBA796 > UBA796 > JACKER01. The sequence goes on from JBEBJW010000108.1 coordinate 10,740, forward strand.
CGGTCCTCGCGGTGGTGATCGTCCGGGACGACGCGGTCGGC
>JBEBJW010000109.1:0-10777 GCA_040079715.1 Myxococcota bacterium
GCACGACCGGCGCCGCGACCGGATCCACGACCACCGCCGGCAACTCCGGGCGGTCCTGGGTCGCCCGCGGGTCGGTGAACGGCCGAGCGACCAGCAGGTACAGCCCGAGCGCCGCCAACCCGAGCGCGCCGACCGCCGACGCGCCCATCACCGCCGCGCTCCCCCCGAGCAGCGCCCCGAGCGCGAGCCGCGCGTGCTCGTTCACCGGCGGCAGCGTCTGCAGCGGGGGCGCCGGAGTCGCGATCCCGGTGGTGACCGTGGTGGTGAGGACCTCGCCGACCATCGCGTCGTTCGGGAGCTCGATCCGGTGCGGGACGTGGATCTCCGCCCACTCGCGGAAGTACGGCGGGGGCAGCTTCGTCCGCAGCCCGCGGCACGCCTCCTCGACCTGGCGCGCCGTCGGCCGATCTTCGGGGAGCTCGGCCCGCATCCGCCCGGCGAGCCGGATGACTTCGGCGATCGCCGGATCGGCGAGCAGGGTGGGGTGGACGTCGAGCTCGGTCGCCAGCGCGGCCATCTCCCCGTCGAGGTGGGCGGTGGGCGTGTACCGCGGCCGGACCCCGGTCACGATCTCCTGCAGCACCACCCCGAGGCTGTACACATCGAGCGCCGGCAGCTCGATCCCCTGCATCCGCTCGGGGGCGATGTACCCGGGGGTGCCGCCGAACGAGGCCTTGGTGTGGAACTCCCGGCGGGCGAAGTCGGCCTTCGCGATGCCGAAGTCCAGCAGCCGGACCTCGCCGGCGGGGGTGATCTGGATGTTGTCCGGCTTGATGTCGCGGTGGAGGAGGTGGAGCGGCGCGCCCTCGGGCCCCTGCATCTGCCACGCGTTGTGGAGCGACCGCGCGACCTCGCCGACGATCTCGATCGCGACGCCCGGCGGGATCGGCTGGCGCGCGGTGATCGCGCCGCACGAGGCGCCGTCGACGTACTCCATCACCACGGCCCACCGCCCCCCGATCTGGATCGGAGGCTCGACCCCGACGATCGCGCGGTCGCGGAGCAGCCCGAGGATCTTCGCCTCGTCGTGGAACCGCACCAGCAGGGACTTCGGCGGGTCCGGGTCCGACAGGACCTTGATCGCGACCTCCTTGTGGAACCCGTCGAGGGTCTCCATCCGAGCGCGATAGACCTTGCCGAACCCCCCGACGCCGACGACGGACAGGAACCGGTAGCTGACGACGTCCGACACCCGTGTTCGCTCCCGCCGAAGATCTTACCCGACCCGCACCCTCCGGTCGCGCTCAGCTCCCGGTGGGCGCGCCCGCCTCTCGCCCGCACGCCTGGTTTGCCGGGACCGCGCGATCCATCTGGGCCGGGGGCGACAGCTTCAGCGCCCGCATGATCTCGACGAACTCGGCCTTGGTCTTGCCGCCGCCGAGGCGCGGGTTGGTGGCGCGCTCGGCGCCGATCGTGCTGTGGGTGTTCCCGCGGTAGTCGTGGGCCGGGTACACGAGCGTCTCGTCCGGCAGGGTGAACAGCTTGCCGGTCACGCTGTCGTACAGCCGCGCGGCGTCGCCCTGCTGGAAGTCGGTCCGACCGCACCCGCCGATCAGCAGCGCGTCCCCGGTGAACACCCGGTCGCCCACCACGTACGACACGCAGCCGTCGGTGTGGCCGGGGGTCTCCCGGACCTCGATCGACAGGGCTCCGAGCGGGAGCACGTCGCCGTCGCGGACGAACCGGTCGGCGCACGCCGCCCCGGATCGGTGGTGGATCACCGTCTGGCACCCGAGCCGCGTCCGGAGCGCGTCGGCGGCGGTCACGTGGTCCGCGTGCACGTGCGTCTCGAGGGTGTAGGCGAGGTCGACCCCGAGCTCGTCGATCAGCGCGAGGTAGCCCTCGAGGTGCTCGATCACCGGGTCGATCAGTACGGCGCGACCGGTCCCGTCGTCGGCGAGGAGGTAGGTGTAGGTGCTCGAGACGGGATCCCGGAGTTGGTGGAACAGCATGGGGAGGGCTCCGCGGGTCTGTTCCCATGGTAGCCGGGCCGCAGCTGTTGGACGAGGATGAACCCCGCCATCCCGAGCACGAACACCGCGAACCCCCGGCGGAGCGCGATCGGCGAGATCCGCTGCGAAAGCCGCATCCCGACGAGGGACCCCGACACGGCCGCGATCGACATGCCGCCGGCCACCATCGGATCGATCCCGACGTGGGCGGACTGGCCGAGGTAGCCGGCGAACGTGTTCATCGCGATCACCAGCAGCGACGTGCCCACCGCCCGCTTGATCGGCAGCCCGCCGAGCAGGCACAGCGCGGGCACGATCACGAACCCGCCGCCCGCCCCGAGCAGCCCGGTCACCGTGCCGACCGCCAGGCCGTCGAGCAGGAACCGCACCGTCCCGTGGGCGTGGATCTCGCCCGGCGCGGGCTCGCGACGACCCCGGTACATTCCGACCGCGGTGATCGCCATCACCGTGGCGAACATCCCGAGGAGGATCCGCGGCGGAACGAGGTGCGCGCCGGTGCCGCCGGCGAACGCCCCCGCCATCCCGGCCGCCCCGAACGTCAGGCCCGACCGCCAGTCGACGTTGTCGACGCGCGCGTGCTGAACCACCCCGGCCAGGCTGGTGATCCCCACCACCACGAGGCTGGTGGCGATCGCCTGGTCGGCCTCGGCCCCGATCACGTACAGCAGGATCGGGGTGGTCAAGATCGAGCCGCCGCCGCCCAGTAGCCCGAGCGACAACCCCACGAACACCGACAACGCCAGCGCTGGGAGTAGCATGGGCCAAGTGTACCGGTCCGGCGAACGACCCGTCACGGATCCCCGTCCTGGGCCGACTCTCACCGATCGGGCAAATGGGCGACGCGGCGCGCGCGGCGACGGTACGGAGGGGCCGGAGGTTCGATGTCGATCGAGGTGTGGTGGGGAAGCGGCAGTACGCCGGCATGGCGGGTCCTGCTCGGATTCACGGCGAAGAACGTCCCGTTCACGTCCAACCTGTTGTCGTTCTCGGCCGGTGACACCCGCAAGCCCGCGTTCCTCGCGATCAACCCGCGGGGGAAGGTCCCGGCGATCCGCGACGGCGCGTACCGGCTGAACGAGTCGCTCGCGATCCTGGCGTGGCTCGACCGGAAGCACCCGGAGGTGCCGCTGTTCGGGACCACCGCCGAGGATCACGGGACGATCTGGCGGTTGTGCCTCGAGTACGAGAACCACGGGCGGACGGCGTTCGACGCGGTGGCGCGCCCGCTCGCGTTCGGGCGGGCCGAGGCGGAGGCGGACGCGATCCGGGCCGGGGTCGCCGGGGTCCACGAGGAGCTCGCCCGGCTCGAGGCCGCGGTGGGCGGCGGATACCTGGTCGGCGGGGCGCTGTCGGCGGCGGATCTCGTGTGGTTCTGCGGGGTGCAGTGGGCGATCCGCGGCGCGACCCGGCCGGCGGCGGCGCCGTTCGAGCTCGGGTGGTGGCCGCTCGTGGACCGGTACCCGGCGATCGCGGCGTGGGCGGCCCGGATCGAGGCGATCCCCGGATACGACGCGACGATGCCGCCGCATTGGCTCGAGGGCGCGGCCCCGTCGCCGCGGCGGATCGGGGGCTAGTCCGAGGGAGGGGGCCCGGACCGCACGGTCGGACCGCGCGGTCGCATCACCCTGCGGACGGCACTGGCCGGACCGGTCAGGGCCCGGTGGCGATCCTGGCCGCCTGGCGCTCCCGGATCCGATCGAGGTCGTCCCGGGGGATCGCCGCGATCAGCCGCTTGGTGTAGTCGTTCTTCGGATCGGCGTAGATCTGGTCCGACGGCCCGGCCTCGACGATCCGGCCGTCCTTCATCACGCACATCGTGTCGGACATGAACTTCACCACCGACAGGTCGTGGCTGATGAAGATGTAGGTCAGCGACCGGCGCGCCTGCAGCTCCTTCAGCAGGTTCAGCACCTGCGCCTGCACGCTCACGTCGAGCGCCGACACCGACTCGTCGCACACCACGAACTCCGGCTCGACCGCGAGGGTGCGCGCGATGCAGATCCGCTGGCGCTGGCCGCCCGAGAACTCGTGCGGGTACCGCCGGAGGTACTCTGGGGGCAACCCGACCTCCCGGAGCAGCGCCGCCGCCCGGTCCCGCCGGTCGGCGTCCGACGTGCCGATCCCGTGGACCCACATCGGCTCGGTGATCGCCGCCTCGACCGACATCCGCGGGTTCAGCGACGAGTACGGGTCCTGGAACACGATCTGGAGGTTCCGCCGGACCCGCTTCATCTCGTTCGGCGCGAGGGTCCCGAGCTCGAGCCACTCGTGCTCGTCCGTCGCGTGGACCCCCGGGCGGATCCGGCCGTCGCGGATCCGGTTCCCGAAGTACACCCGCCCCGCGGTCGGCTCGACCAGCCGAAGCAGCGCGCGCCCGATCGTGGTCTTGCCGCAGCCCGACTCGCCGACCAGGCCGAGGGTCCGCCCGCGCCGGACGGTGAAGCTGACCCCGTCGACCGCCTTGATCCAGCTGACCGGACGCCCGAGCAGGTCGCGGCGGTTCGGGAAATGGACGTGCAGGTCCTGGACCTCGAGGATCGGCTCGGTGGTGCCCACCGCGGTCGGCGCCTGGCCGATCAGCTGGGCGAGCCGCGCCTCGGCCATCGGCTTCGCCCGGATCACCGACTCCGTGCCTTCGACCACGGTCTCCATGAAGTCGTCGACCGTCGGCAGGATCCGGTACGGGGTGTCGAGCCGCGGTCGGCACGCCAGCAGGCCCTTCGTGTACGGGTGGGTCGGGGCGGCGAACACCGACACGACCGGCCCGTACTCGACGACCTTGCCGCGGTACATCACGCAGACCTGATCGGCGATCTCGGCGATCACCCCGAGGTCGTGGGTGATGAACAGGATCGCCATCCGCCGCTGATCGCGCAGTTTGCGGAGCAGGTCGAGGATCTGGGCCTGGATCGTCACGTCGAGCGCGGTCGTGGGCTCGTCCGCGATCAGGAGCTTCGGGTTGCACGACAGCGCCATCGCGATCATCACGCGCTGCTTCTGCCCGCCGCTCATCTCGTGCGGGTACATCCGCACCCGGACCCGCGGCTCGGGGATCCCGACCTCCTCGAACAGGGCGACCACCTGCTGCATCGCCGCGGCCCACTTGACCTTGGTGTGGCGGACGATCGCCTCCGCCACCTGATCGCCGACGCGGACCACCGGGTTGAGCGAGGTCATCGGCTCCTGGAAGATCATCGCCACGTCGCGGCCGCGCACGTCCGACATCTCGCGGCTCGACAGCGCCAGCAGATCGCGGCCGAGGAACGACACGCTCCCGCCGGCGATCTTCGCCCCGCGATCCGGCAGCAGCCGCATCACGGTCAGCGACATCACGCTCTTGCCGGAGCCGGACTCGCCGACCACGCCGAGCGTCTGGCCGGCCTCGATCGACAGCGAGACGTCGTCGACGGCCTTCACGATGCCGTCGTCGGTGTGAAACCAGGTCTTCAGGTGATCGAGGGCGAGGATCGGGCCGGACACGTCGACTCCGGGGTCGGGTTCCGCCCTGTACCACGGATCGCGCACCCACCGGGAGGGTCCGCGACGATCACCGACCGCTCACTCTCCCTTGACGCAGCACTCGAGCCGGCCGTACCGGAAGCACGACTCCGCGTCGATCATCGCCGACGGGTCCGGCTCGGGCGGGCGGACGGTCGACACGATCAGCGCGGACACGACCGCGAGGACCGACAGGCCGAGCGTGAACATCCAGGCCTTGGGGATGCGCTCCATCGATGCCTCCTGCACGAGTGTACGATCCACGTACGCCGAAGGAACGGAGTTCGGGGGGTCATCTTTCATCAGGGTCATTGATCGGCGTGGATCCGAGATAATCCGGCGGGGCCTCCACGAAGCCGCTGATCCGCTCGCTGTCGGTCCGACCGGCGCCGGTGGCGGGGGCGAACGCCAGGAGGGCCTCGCGGAGGTCCGCCGTGACCGCCGGATCCGCGGCCGGCCCGGCGACGACCGCGTCGTGGTGCGAGGTGCCGGTGATCGCGAGGATCCGGAGCTGGGCGGTCGGGATCCCCCGCTGATCGGCGGTCTGGAAGTTGCCGCTGTAGGTCGCCGCCGCGTCGCACTGCCCGTCGAGGAGGTCCCGGAGGGCCTGGACGTGGTTGCCGGACCACCGCGACCCCACGTCCGTGTCCGGGTCGAGGCCGTGGTCCGCGAGGTACCGGCGGGGGAGCACGTACCCGGTGGCCGACCACGCGTCGGTCCAGCACACCGTGCGCCCGCGGAGATCGTCCACCGTGGTCGCCGCGTCCGACCGCCGGACCAACAGGAACCCGTCGGTCGAGGTGCTGCCGTCGACCACCTTGACCGCGACCAGGGACACCCGCGGATCGAGGGCCATCGTGTGGCGGATCGTGTTCGGCGGCATCACCGCGTACGGGACCCCGCCGGCGACCAGCACCTCGGCCGCGTCTCGGTACGACGGCGCGACGGCGAGCGCGACCGGCCGCTGGAGCGCGCGCTGGAGGTGGACACGGAGCGGCTCGAGCTCGGCCGACAGCGCCGCCGGGTCCGTCGTGGGCGCGACCACGATCGGGATCGGGACGCCCCCCAGCGGCACCGCGGCGCCGCCGAACGTGCCCGCCCGGACCGCCACCCACGCGATCGTCGCCGCGACCGCGATCATCGCCGCGAGCAGCCCGAGGCCGGCGAGGGCCGTCGGCCATGGCCAGCGGGAGCGCGCGGGAGCCGTCGGGGCGATCCGCGGGAGCACCTGCTGGGTGCCGTCGAGGCTCTCGGTCGGGATCCGGGGCTCGGTCGAGAACGGCTCGAGCGTCTTGTTCAGCGCGTCGTCGATCGACTTGCGCCGCGCGTCGTGGACCGCACCGAGCCGGGACCGGACGAGCCGCGCCGTCCCCTCGGGGTCCGGCGGACACCCCGCGAGCGTCCCCGCCTCGTCGAGCGCGGCGCGGAGGGCCTCGGCGGTCGGGAACCGTTCGGCGGCGTCGTTCGCGAGCGCCCGCTCGATCGCGGCCGCGACCCCGCGGGGTACGTCCGGCCGCACCGTGGCGAGCTTCGGGTACCGCCCGGTGATGATCGCCTGCATCGTGGCGAGCTCGCTCGTCCCCTGGAACGGCTTGACCCCGGTCAGGAGCTGGTACCCGACCACCCCGAGCGAGAACACGTCCGACCGCCGATCGAGCCGCTCCTGCCGGCACTGCTCGGGCGACATGTAGGCGATCTTGCCCTTCAGCATCCCGGTGCGCGTCTGGTCCATCCCTTCGGACGCCTTGGCGATCCCGAAGTCGAGGAGCTTGACGTGCCCGCGGTCGTCGACCATCAGGTTGTGCGGGGTGATGTCCCGGTGGACCAACCCGAACGGTCGACCTTCGGTGTCGGTCAGCTCGTGGGTGGCGTGGGCGCCAGCGCAGGCCTGGCCGACCAGATGGAGCGCGACCCCGATCGGGAGCGGATCGACCGCGCAGCCCCCGCTCGCGCCCACCAGATCGCGGAGCGAGCTGCCGGGGAGGTACTCCATCGCGATGTACGGCAGGCCGCTCGCCTCGCCGAGCTCGAAGATCCGGACCACGTTCGGGTGGTGGATCCGCGCCGCGACCCGCGCCTCTCGGCCGAACGCGTCGACGAACTCGGGGAGCTGCCCGAGGTGCGGCAGGATCCGCTTGATCACGACCAGCCGGTCGCCGCCGGCGCGATCGACCGCCAGGAACACCTCGGCCATCCCGCCGATCGCGAGCCGATCGACGAGGAGGTACCGTCCGACCCGGGTTGGGCCTGGCTGACCCGGCGAAAAGTGTTCGGTCACGTCCACGGGGGTGTCCCGGGGATAGTGTAATCGCAACGGGCGGGACGCGTCAGGCTCGTTGGTGTTCCGGTTGCCGGACGATCCGCGCGTGGTTGATCGCGGACACGGCAAAGTAGTACAGCGGGTAGGCGGTGGAGATCACGGCCACGTCGTGGGCCCACGCGGCGCGGGGGTCGAGCGCGACCGCGAACATCGCCATCGCCCACAGGTACCCGAGGCCGAGCGTGACCCTCCGCAGCATCCGTGTCTTGGTCGGGTACACGTAGTGGATCGGGACGAACACCAGCACGCTGAACACGAGGATCGTGGCGAGGTTCACCCACGCCGGCGTCCCGAGGGCGTACAGGTACAGCACCCCGATGTTCCAGTACGACGGGAACCCGACGAACGACTCCTCGGTCTTCGCGCGGTCCTGGCAGAACCCGTACCCGCTCGCGACCAGCGGCACGAACGCCGCCCACTCCATGCCGTCCGGCAGGAGGTGGAGCACGCTCAGCGCCAGGCTCGGGAGGAACGCGAAGATGATGAAGTCGACGATGTCGTCGAGGCGGCGCCCGTCGAACTCGGGCAGGACCTCCTTCACCCCCACCCGGCGGGCGAGCGTTCCGTCCGTCGCGTCGACGAACACCGCGACGCAGTTCAGGGCGAAGAACAGCTCCACGTCTCCGCGGAACAGGGCGACCGTCGACACGAAGGCGAGCGGCAGCCCGAGCGCGGTGTAGGCGTGGACGCCCCACGCCGCGAGCTTGCGCCGTCTGGAGGGGAACATGCGGATCCTCCCGATGACGAGTGGATTGTAGCCCGTCCGGTGCGCAGCGGCCGCATTCGGCGACGGTTCGCGACCCGTCGGCAGGATACGCAGAGCCGATGGACGACGCCGCCAGGTGGTTCCGTGCCTTCCTCGACGCCGCGGGGCTCGCCGACGATCCCGAGCTCGCCGGCACTCCGGAGCGGGTGACGGAGTTGCTGGCGTCGTTCGCCCCGAAGCCGCTCCCGGCGCCGTCGATCTGTGCCACCGCGTCGTCGACGCCGGTCGTGATCCGCGGGATTCCGTTCCACTCGCTGTGCGCGCACCACCTGCTCCCGTTCTTCGGTGAGGTCTCGGTGGCGTATCGTCCGGAGGGTCGCCTGCTCGGGCTCGGTTCGGTGCCGCGCCTGGTGGCGCACTTCGCGCGGCGGACCCAGATCCAGGAGCGGATGGCCGAGCAGATCGCCGACGGGCTCGCGGGGTGGGCCGCGCCGGTGGCCCTCGCGGTCGCGGTGCGGGCCCGGCACCTGTGCGTCGAGATGCGCGGCACCCCGGCCCCGGTCGAGGTCACGGTGATCGCCACCCGCGGCGAGCCGGACGCCTGGCTCCGGTCCCAGGTGGAGCGGTGACCGCGCGGCTCGAGCTGCCGCTCGCGTACCTCGACACGCTGTGGCTGCAGGTCACCGGCACGTTCTGCAACATCGCGTGCCGCCACTGCTTCGTCAGCGCCGGACCGAAGGTCGATCTGCACCGGATGATGTCGGTCGATCAGGTGACGCGGGCCCTCGACGACGGGCTCGCGGCCGGGCTGCGGTCGGTGTGGTTCACCGGCGGCGAGCCGTTCTTGCACCCGGAGATCGTGCCGCTGGTGGACCTCGCGCTCGCGCATGCCCCGCTCGGGATCCTGACCAACGCGACCCTGATCGACGACCCGCTGGCGGAGGCGCTCGGCGAGCGGTTCCGCACCGGTCCGTACACCCTCGAGATCCGGGTCAGCCTCGACGGTCGGACGCCGGAGACCAACGATCGGGTCCGCGGTCGCGGGGTGTTCGCCGCCGCCTGCGACGGGATCCGACGGCTGGCGGCCCACGGGGTCGAGCCGATCGTGGCGGTGTCTGCGCTCGACGACCTGTCGGGCGACCAGGCGGCGTTCGCGGACCTGCTGCGGTCGCTCGGGGTGACCCGGCCGCGGGTGAAGTGGATCCCGCCGTTCCGGATCGGCCGGGAGGCCGGCCGGCGCGGCGGTCGCGCGTACCACGCGTGGGAGGTGCTCACCGCCGAGGACATCGCGGTGCCGGACGCGCCCCATCGGCTCCAGTGCGGCACGAGCCGGTGCGTGACCGCCGAGGGCGTGTACGCGTGCCCGATCCTGGTGAACGAGCCCGGGTTCCGGATGGGCGACCACCTCGGCGACGCGCTCCGGCCCCACCCGGTCGATCACCGGGCCTGCCACACCTGCTGGGCGGAGGCGTTCTCGTGCAGCGTGTGATCGACGCCGAGCACGGGAAGGTCGCGCTGTTCGGTGGGGCGTACTCGAACTGGCTCGCCACCCGCGCGGTCGTCGCCGACGCTGTGGCCCGCGGGGCCGACGCGGTGTGGTTCCTCGGCGACGCGGGCGGGTTCGGGCCCCACCCGGACCGGACGATCGACGCGCTGCGAGAGTTGCCGATTCGGTCGATTCAGGGGAACTACGACGACTCGGTCGGCAACGGGCGGGACGACTGCGGCTGCGGGTACACCGATCCGCGGGACAACCGGTTCGCCCAGCTCTCGTACGACTACACCCTCGCGAACACCTCGGCGGACCACCGGCGGTTCCTGGCGGGGCTGCCGACCTCGGCGCGGATCCGGGTCGGCGCGCGGTCCGTCCGCCTGTGCCACGGCTCGCCCCGCCGGGTGAACGAGTTCCTGTGGGAGAGCACCACGCCCACCTCGTTCGTGAGCCACCTGTGCCGCCAGTCCGAGGTCGACCTGATCGCGTGCACGCACACGGGGCTCCACTGGGCCCGGTATGACGCCGAGGGGCGCGGGGTGGTCAACGTCGGGGCGGTCGGGCGGCCCGCGAACGACGGCTCGACCGACGTGTGGTACACGCTGCTCGAGGAGCGCGACGGCCGGCTCGTCCACACGTTCGTCCCGGTCGCGTACGACTGGCGGACGCTCGCGGACGAGATGGCCCGCGAGGGGCTGCCGCCCGAGTTCGTCGCGACGATCACCACCGGCTGGTGGACCACCTGCCTCGAGATCCTGCCGGCCCGGGAGCGCGCCGCCGGGCGGTTC
>JBEBJW010000110.1:0-10775 GCA_040079715.1 Myxococcota bacterium
CACCAGGACCACCACGGGCACCTCCGGTCTCCCCGTACGGCGACCGGTCGGCGCGGGCTGTCAGGTTCTTGCGGCGATCCCGGTCCAGGTCCGCTGGAGCGCGCCGGGGATGTCCCGCCAATCGCCGTGGAGCGCCCGCGCCCGGTCGGCCACCGACGCCAGCAGGTCCTCGACCGCCGCCCGGGTCGCCGCCGCCCGCGACGGGAACGCGACCCGGATCACCTGGTCGAACGTCGTGAGCTCGAGGAAGTCCCCGGCGAACGACACCGCGCGGAGGTCCGCCAATGGCACCACGAACTCGCGCTCGCGCAGCACGTCCTGGACCCGGACCCGGAGGTGGTGCTCCGACAGGTCGAGCTGCAGCGCGCGGGCGCCGTGCACGGTGCCGAGCCCGAACGCGAGCGGCGCGGTCAGCAGCGCGCACAGCACGAACGGGATCACGCTCGCCAGCGCCAGCCCGAGCGGGACCAACACGCTGATCAATCCGGCTGCGGTCATCGCGAACCCCGCCACGACGGCCAACGGCAACGGCGCGTGGACCGGGCGGAGGACCACCCGGATCCGATCGTGCTCGATGCGCCGGACCGACGCGCGGAGAGGGTGCGGAACGTCCATCGCTCACCCCTCGTGACAAGTTCTTAACATGGCCGACCGGGCCTCCGGCGCCGAATCCCGGTCACAGAACGTCGGACCGCGGCGGGGGCCGGATCGCCGAGCGGTCACCCGGCGGTTTCCCTCCCGGGGAGTCGACCGGATACGACGGGCGGATGGGGAACGGACTGGTGGAGGGCGCCGACGGGCGGTGTCGGTGCGGGTGGGGCGCGTCGACCGACGACTACGCCGCGTACCACGACGGCGAGTGGGGCCGGCCGGTCGCCGACGATCGGCGGCTGTTCGAGAAGCTGTGCCTGGAGGGGTTCCAGAGCGGGCTCGCGTGGATCACGATCCTCCGCAAGCGCCCCGCGTTCCGGGCGGCGTTCGCCGGGTTCGATCCCGCCGCGGTGGCCGCGTTCGACGGGTCGGACGTCGACCGGTTGCTGGCGGACGCCGGGATCGTCCGGCACCGGGGCAAGATCGAGGCGACGATCGCGAACGCGCGGGCCACGGTGGCCGTCCAGGCGCGCCACGGCTCGCTCGCCGCGTTCGTGTGGGGGTTCGAGCCGCCGCCGGACGAGCGCCCGGCGGTGGTCGACCGCGCCGCGATCGTCGCGACCACCCCTGCGTCGACCCGGCTGTCGAAGGCGCTGAAGGGGGCGGGGTTCCGGTTCGTCGGGCCGACCACCGCGCACGCGTTCATGCAGGCGATGGGCCTCGTGAACGACCACCTCGACGGCTGCTGGGTCCGAGCCGAGGTCGAGGCCGAGCGGGCCCGGTTCGTCCGGCCGTCGCCCGGATCGTCGGGCTGACGGTCAGCCGCAGGCCGCGTCGTCGAACGGGGCGTCGAACGTCCAGGTCACGTCGAGCGACGAGTCCGCCTCGAGGACCTGCGCGCCGATCCCGGTCGGGACGTCGCCCACCAGGTGCAGATCGATCGCCCCCGCCGCCTCGGTCGGCGACAGCGCGTCGAACGTCAGCGAGCCGGTCAGCGTGTACACCGGCGTCCGGTCCTCGGCCGGGCAGAAGCAGGTCACCGCCGGGGCCACCGTCACCGGAGCCGCCGGGTCGGACAGATCGATCGCGTCGCCGAGCGCGATCGCCGACGGGTCCGGCACGGCGATCACCAGGTCGACCGACAGCCCGTCGTCCGCCGCCTGGCACATCGGATCCGACACCAGTCCGAGGTGGATCACCACCGCGCCGTCGTCGCCTTCGGTCACCGAACCGGAGCCGCCGTGGATCTCCACCACGTCGCCGCCGTACTTCACCTCGTCCGGCAGCGGACCGCCGCCGAGGTTGCACCCGACCACGCCAACGAGCGCCAGCCAACCGAACGAACCGCGCATCGTCCCTCCTGCGAGGGGAGATGCACGGAGCGTGCCACTCAATAGGGTCGGCGTTCGCCCGTGGGCGGCGCCGGGCACCACCCCCGGACCGCGACACGGCGATCCGGCTACTCGTAGCAGCCCGGCTCGTCGAACGGAGCGGCGAACGTCCACTGGATCTCGAGCGAGTCCGCGGCGTACGCATACCCGGAGACGGCGTCGAACAGCGGGACATCTCCGACCAGGTACAGGTTCACCGCGCCGGTGGCGTCGTTCGGGCTCAGGGTGTCGAACACGAGCGAGCCGGTGAGCGTGTACGCGGCCGGCTGGTCGTCACCGGAGCAGAACATGCACGACACCCACGGCACGACCGCCACCGGCGCAGCCGGGTCGGCGAGATCGATCGGCTCGCCGAGGACGACCCGGCTGGGGTCCGTCACCGTGATCGACACCCCGTACCAATGCTCGTCGTCGATCGTCGCGCAGTCGCCCATGTCCGTCGTGCTCAGCTCGATCGCGATCGTCCCCTGGTCCGGGTCGACGGCGCCGAGCCCGTTGCTGAGCAGGGCCTCCCGCCCGTCGAGCTTCAGCAGCTGCGGCAGGCCGACCGGCGCTCCCTCCCACGGCGCGCCCGTGGTCACCGACGTGCTCGGCGAGGTCACCGATCCCGAGGCGCCAGGGCCAGGGCCGGACGACCCCACCGGCGAGCCCGGCGTCGTGACGCACCCCACCACGCCGAGCGCGACCCACCATCCGGTCCGGTTCATCGAACCTCCTCGCCCGAACGTCAAGCAGGATCCGTGCCACCGCTCGGGACACCGGACGGGGCCCCACCAAGGAAACCAGCCCCGAGCGGTCGAGCGGGGAAACCAGCCCCGAGCGGTCGAGCGGGAAAACCGGGCCGGAGGGATCGCGGGACCTGCCCGAACACCCGGCGGAATCGGTCGGTGAAGTGGCTGTGGGACGAGAACCCGAGCTCCCGCGCCAACGCGCCGAGATCCGAGCACCCGCCCTCGATCCGACGGGCGGCGTGCCGCAGCCGGAGCTGCTCTCCGTACGCCCGTGGCGTCAGTCCGGTGACCGCGCGGAACGTGCGACACAAATGCCACGGGGACCCGCCGACCTCCGCCGCCAGCTCGTCCAGGCTCGGCGGATCCGCCAGGCGGCCGGCGAGGGCGATCCGGGCCCGGCGGACCTGCACCGGCTCCCGATCCACCGCCAGCCCGCCGTCCAGCGCGTCGGCGATCAGCGCCACCGCGAGCTCCGGATCCGGCGACGGCCCGTCGAGCAGCGAGCCCCACCCGAGCCACGCCTGGGGCGTCAGGCTGCGGAACCGGTCGGCGCGCTGGTCTTCGCAGTGCCGCGGCGCGACGAACACCCAGATCCCGGCGTCGGCGCAGGCCCCACGGGCGACCGGATGCGGGTGGCTCGACCGCCAGCTGTCCCCCGGGTGGGACACGAGGGCCACGGTCGGATCGACCACCCGCGCGCGGTGACCGACGTGGCGGACGTACATCCCGCGCAGCACGACGTTGATCGTGGTGCACGGGGTGGCGTTCTCCGGGCCCGGGCCGCGGTGGTCGTGCGAGCAGGTCCAGGTGCCGAGCGAGAACCCGTCCCCCTGGAGGCGCGTGGTGTACTGTCGCGTTCCCATCGGCCGATTCGCCCGCCCTGGTGGAATGTAACGGGATCCTACCAGGGCGAAGGATTTCGCCGACGGACAGCTACGTGCGGGGGCGGAGGTGCCCGATGACGGTGTCCTGGTACTGGGCCGAACCGGCGATGGTATGAGCCCGCGCGCGGGGCTATGTTCGGGCGACGGAGGGTGTGCTGCAGGAGCTGTTCGGCAACACGACGGGGCTCAAGCCCCACCAGGCGCGGGCGCTGCGCGCGCTGTACGAGCGGCGGGTCGATCGGACCACGTTCGTGTCACCCCCGGTCGCGCGCTCGCTGACCGAGCTGTCGAAGGACACGGGCCGCAGGCTCGGGCTGCTGATCAACCGGCTCGGGAAGGTCGAGTACGTGGTGGTCGGCGACGCCCACCGGGTCGTGCTGCCGGACCTCGGCCCGAAGCGCGCGGGCGCCGACCGGTTCCGCGGGGTCCGCCTCGTGCTGACGGGGCTGCGGCCGGAGGGGCTGACCGAGGACGACCTGACCGACCTCGCGCTGCTCCAGCTCGACGGCGTCGCGACGATCCGGGTCCTGCCGGATGGGCTGCCGGGCGAGGTCCACTACGCGTACCTGCTCCCCCCCGGCGCCGACGGCGACAAGGTCAGCCGGACCGAGACCGTCCGGTCGATTCACGAGTGGGAGGACGACTGGAATGCGTTCCTGGTCGACCTCGAGGCCCAGTTCGCCCGCCACCCGCAGCTCGAGAAGGTGGAGGGGCAAGACCGGGTGATCCTGGTCGGGGTCGCCACCAACGACCTGGCGAAGGCGCGGCGCGGGCTGCGCGAGCTCGAGCGGCTCGCCGAGACCGCCGGCCTGTCGGTGGTCGACCGGGTGCTCCAGCGGCGCCAGAAGCTCGACGGGCGGACCGTGATCGGCGCGGGCAAGCTCGAAGAGCTGATCGTCCGGTCGATGCACCTCGGCGCCGAGGGCCTGATCTTCGACCGCGAGCTGTCGCCGTCGCAGCTCCGGAACATCGCGCAGACCACCGACATGAAGGTGCTCGACCGCACCCAGCTGATCCTCGACATCTTCGCCCAGCACGCGAAGTCGCGCGAAGGCAAGCTCCAGGTCGAGCTCGCCCAGCTCCGGTACCGGGCGCCCCGGCTCGCGATCATGCCGACCGCGATGTCGCGGCTGACCGGCGGGATCGGCGGGCGCGGCCCCGGCGAGACCAAGCTCGAGATGAACCGCCGGCGCGCGTCCGAGCGGGAGACCCGGCTCGAGCGCGAGCTCGACGACCTCGCGCGCAACCGGACCACCCGCCGCGGGAAGCGCGAGCGGAGCGGGATCCCGGTCGTGTCGATCGTCGGGTACACCAACGCCGGCAAGTCGACCCTGCTGAACCGGATGACCCGGTCGGAGGTCCTCGCCGAGGACAAGCTGTTCGCGACGCTCGATCCCACCACCCGGCGGATGCGGTTCCCCGAACAGCGCGAGATCGTCCTCGCAGACACGGTCGGGTTCATCGAAGACCTGCCGAAGACGCTGATCGCCGCGTTCAAGTCGACGCTCGAGGAGCTCGAGGAGGCGGATCTGCTGCTCCAGGTGCTCGACGCGTCGGACCCTGACGTGGTCCACCAGCGGGCCGCGGTCGACGCGGTGCTCGAGGAGCTCGGCCTGCAGGACACGCCGCAGATCCTGGTGTGGAACAAGGCGGACCAGGCCGATCCGACCGTGCTCGCGGCGCTGGTCGACGGCGCCGGCGGGGTCCCGGGGCTCGCGATCAGCGCGCTGACCGGCGAGGGCCTCGAGGCGCTGCTCGATCGGGTCGAGCGGACCCTGTTCCGGGCGCGGGCGGCCGAGAAGACGCGGCTCGAGCAGCCGGACGAGGCGCCGGACGGGATCGCCGCCGATCCGCCGCGCACGGTGCACGACGTGATCGACCACCTCCCGTCGCTCGGGGGCCGGGAGGTCGACGTGGCCGGGATCCTGACCCTCGGGGCGGACGGCGACCACCTGTCGCACTTCCCGCGGGCCGAGCACCGGAACGGGATCGAGTCGTCGAGCCTGTGGGCCACGTTCGACGCCCAGGCGCTCGGGCGGGACCGCGAGGCGCTGTCGCCGTGGAACACCCGGCGGGTGATCGTCCACGGGGTGATCACCCCGGATCGCGGCGCGTGGGGCCTGTTCCCGGGAGGGATCCGTGTCACCCGGATCACCAAGCTGGCGTCGACCTGATCGCCGCATCGGGGCGTGGGCCGGGGCGTGGGCCGGGGCCTGGGTCGGCGCGTGCGCCGTCGGGCTCGGGTGCGCGCCGCCGGCGCTGAACGATCCCCCGACGCCGGTCGCCCCGCACACCCCGGCGATCACCGCGTTCGCCGTCGACTGCGACCTCGACGCGGGGAGCTGGTCGGTCGCGGTCGAGGCGGACGGGTTCACCGGCGGCGGGGTGACGTTCTGGACCACGGACCTCGTGTACCTCGAGCGCCACGTGGTGAACGTGGTCGCGTCCGCCCCGGACGGGTCGCGCGACGAGCTGCTGCTCGGGCTGGGGATCGTGTCGGACTGGCGGGACCAGACGCCGAACGCGTCGACGGTGTTCACCTGCGCCGACGCGCCGACGGTGTCGTTCGGGCTGCTCGACGCCGACGGCGCCGTGGTGGAGTGCCGGGCGACCGGGGCGCTCGCGGCCGAGATCGGGTCGTTGCCGGGCCTCGGCTGCCCGAGCGACTGACCGGACACCGCGAGGCTACTGTTTCGGCGCGCCACCCGGGGTAGAGTCCTCCCGATGGCGCAACTCCAGCTCTCCGACGCCGATCCCGTCGCGGTCCAGGCGTGTCTCGACGCCGTGGCGCAGCTCCCTGCGTTGCCCGATCGGCTCGAACGGCTGTCGGCGGGGTTCCTCGGCCGGCCGTACCTGTCGTTCCCGCTGATCGGCGGCCCGGACACCCCCGAGCAGCTCGTCGGGCGGCTCGACGCGTTCGACTGCGTGACGTTCGCCGAGACGGTGCTGGCGCTCGGCTGGTCGCGCGTCGCCGACGACTACCCGCGGATCCTGGCCGCGATCCGGTACCGCGCGGGCTCGGTCCGGTGGATGGACCGGAACCACTACATGACGGTGTGGATCCGCCGGAACGTCCGCGCCGGGTTCGTCGCCCGGGTGAAGCCGGACGCGTGGGTCTGGGGCGCGGACGAGCCCCGGTCGCTGTCGATCCTGCCCCGGTACCCGGCGGTCGCGTGGCGGCCCCGGTGGTTCCCGTCCGACCGGCTGGACCTGCTCGCGACCGAGGCGCGCGCCGGCGACGTGGTGTGCTTCGCGTCGAACAAGCCGAACCTCGACACGTACCACGTCGGCGTGTTGATCCCCGCTCGACCGCTCGGGGCTGGGATCCCCGCTCGACCGCTCGGGGCCGGGATCCCCGGCACGGACCCGGCGGACCCGTCGGCAGGCGCGCTCGCCGTCCGGCACGCCAGCCGGTCGAAGGCGATGGTCGTCCACCAGCCGCTGTCCGAGTACCTCGCGAGCGACGACGTCCCCGGGATGCTCGTCGTCCGCCCGTCTCCCACGCCACCGCGCACCCCCAGAGGAGCCCCGTGAAGCCGATCACCGCCGTGTTGACCAACCCCGGGCCCGCGACCGTGGACGCCCTCGCGGCCACCGGGCTCGTGCACGCGATGTTCGAGCTCGTTCCTGGGGCTGTCGTGGGCGCTCCCCAGGCGGGCGCTGCCGCTCGCCCCGGCGTCACCGCGATCCCCGCCGAGGACCCCGGTGCGGGCGCGGTCGTCGCCGGGCTGTTCGAGCGGGCCGAGACGCCGGTCCTGCTCGAGGTCCACGGGGACTTCGACCCGCACCCGACCGCGATCGCCCGCCTGGTCGCGACGGTCACCGCCGCAGGCGCCGGGATGGCGTACGGCGACTGGGTCGACGCGACGGCCGCCGGTCCGGCCCCGCACCCGGTCGCCGACTACCAGCGCGGCAGCTTCGAGGACGCGTTCCCGTTCGGCCCGATCCGGGCGTGGTCGGTCGCGACGGCCCGCAAGGCCCTCGCCGCGGTGCCGATCGCCGGGCTCGCCCACCACGGGTGGTACGCGCTCCGGCTCGAGCTCGCCGAGCACGCCCCGATCGTCCACCTGCCGGAGCCGCTCGGGACCGCGACCCCGCTCGACACCCGCGCGTCCGGCCAGCGGGTGTTCGACTACCTGACCGCGACCCGCGCCCGCCAGATCGAGGCCGAGGCGGTGGTCACCCGGCACCTCGACCGGCTCGGGGCGCTGGTGAAGGGGCCGTTCCGGTCGTTCGCGCCGACCGGGACGTTCCCGGTGGTCGCGTCGGTGGTGATCCCGGTCAAGAACCGCGTCAAGACGGTGATCGACGCGGTCGACAGCGCGCTGTCGCAGCAGACGTCGTTCCCGTTCAACGTGATCGTGGTCGACAACCACTCGACCGACGGCACGACCCTCGCCCTGCGGGAGCGGGCGAGCGCGGATCGGCGGCTGGTGCACGTCACGCCGGACCGGCAGGACCTCGGGATCGGCGGCTGCTGGAACGTCGCGGTGAACCACCCGCAGGCCGGCAAGTACGTGGTCCAGCTCGACTCGGACGACCTCTACTCGGGCCCGGACACCCTCGCCCGGATGGTGGCGGCGCTGGTCGAGGGCGACTGCGGCCTCGCGGTCGGCTCGTACACCCTGGTGAACATGAAGCTCGAGCCGATCCCGCCCGGGCTGATCGACCACAAGGAGTGGACCGACGACAACGGCCCGAACAACGCGCTCCGGATCGGCGGCCTCGGCGCGCCGCGCGCGTACGCGACCGAGCTGCTCCGCCAGAACCCGTTCCCGAACGCGAGCTACGGCGAGGACTACTGCGCGGTGCTCCGGGTGTGCCGGGAGTACAAGGTCGGGCGGGTGTACGACTCGCTGTACCTGTGCCGGCGGTGGGAGGACAACTCCGATGCCGACCTGAACCACGCGACCAAGGCCCGGTTCCAGACGTACAAGGACCGGATCCGGACCCTCGAGCTCGCGGCGCGGATCCGCGGGAACCGCCGATGACCGCGTGGGACCCCCACCTGGTCGAGGTCGCCGACCTCGGACCGGAGCTCGGGGAGGCCTCGTCGTTCGCCGATCGGATCGCGGCGTTCCTCGCGTGGCAGACCGCGCGGTGGCCGCGGCTGGCCGAGGCGCGGGCGGCGCTCGCCGCGGTCCGGGTGCGCCCGGTGCAGGTCGCCGGCCGGACGCTCGCGCTCCAGTGGAACCCGGGCCGGGCGGTGTCGACCACCGCGAAGGTCGACCCGGCGGCGGTCGCGCAGCGCCCGTGCTTCCTGTGCCCGCAGAACCTGCCGACCGAGGAGGCGGGGCTCGCGTGGGGCCCGTCGTGGGTCGTGCTGCCGAACCCGGCGCCGATCCTCGATCGCCACCTGGTGATCGCCCACCGCGACCACACCCCGCAGGACGTGACCCGCGCGGTCGAGCCGCTGATCGGCTTCGCCCACCAGACCGCGGGGACGATGACCGCGCTGTACAACGGGCCGCGGTCCGGCGCGTCCGCCCCGGACCACCTCCACCTGCAAGCGGTCGCCGCCGGGACGTTGCCGGAGGAGCAGCTCGTGCGGGCGGCGATCGCGCGCGGGGAGGTGCCCGGGACGGTGCTCCATTGGGGCGCCCGCGGGGTCGCGTGGACCGCCGACGACGCCGGGCGGTCGATCGTCGGGTTCGCCGGCGACCCCACCTGGGTCCGGACCGAGCTCGAGGCGGCGATCGCGGCGCTCGGATCGGTGACGTCGCCGTCGGTGGGGGTCGAGCCGCAGCTGAACCTGCTGGCGACCGGCCTCGGCGACGGGCGGGTCGCGGCGCTGCTGTTCCCGCGCGGCGCGCACCGGCCGGCGGTGTTCTTCGCCGACGGGCCGACCCAGCGGGTGATCAGCCCGGGGATCATCGACATGGCCGGGACGGTGGTCGCGGTGCGGGAGCAGGACTTCGACGCGCTCGACGGCCCGCAGCTCGCCGCGATCTTCGGCGAGGTCACGCTGTCGGCGGCAGATCGGGCGGCGTTCGAGGCGAAGCTGAGCCGGAGGTGGAGCGATGGGTGAACCCACGTTGCGGGTCGGGCTGGCGTCGAACCGGGAGCGGGCGGCGCTGTCGCTCCGGGGCGCGTACAAGCTCGGGGCGAAGGTGGTGGGCCCGCTCGACGGGCTCGAGGCGGTGGCGGAGCCGGGTGCCGTCCGGCTGATGCACGGCGGGGTCGAGCTCGCCCGCGGGACCCAGATCGCGCTGCTGCCGGTCGACGACGACGCGGCGTTCGTGCTGCACAAGATGACGGTCGGGGTCGACTTCCACTGGCAGCACGAGCAGGACCTCGTGTTCCACGGGGCGGTCAGCCTCGAGTCGCGCGGGCCGGTGTTCGACGTGATCGACGAGGTCGGGCTCGAGACGTACCTCCGGAGCGTGATCTCGTCCGAGATGAGCGCCCGGTGTCCGCCGGCGGCCCTCCGCGCGCACGCGATCATCTCTCGGAGCTGGTTGTTGGCCCAGCTGGTGGGCGGCGCCGAGGGGGGTGCGGCCGAGCGCCAGCGGAGCGTGATGACCCCGACCTACGTGGGGCGCGCGGTGCGGCTCGTCCGGTGGTACGACCGCGAGGATCACCAGCACTTCGACGTGTGCGCCGACGATCACTGTCAGCGGTACCAGGGGATCACCCGGACGTCGACCCCGGAGGCGACGGCGGCGGTGGCCGACACCCGCGGGATGGTGCTGATGAGCGAGGCGCGGGTGTGCGACGCCCGGTTCTCGAAGTGCTGCGGCGGGGTGACCGAGGTGTTCCCGGCGGCGTGGGGCGACGTGGACGTCCCGTACCTCCAGGCGTTCCCGGACGACGCGGCGCCGGCGGCGTTCGCGGTCCCGCTGACCGACGAGGCCAACGCGACCGCGTTCATCGGCGGGTCGCCGCCCGCGTTCTGCAACACGACCGATCGGGCGCTGCTCGACCGGGTGCTGCCCGAGCTCGACCACGCGACCACCCAGTTCTACCGGTGGACCCAGACCGTGTCGGCGACGGACGTCCGCCGGTTCGTGCTCGAGAAGGCCGGGATCGAGCTCGGCCGGGTGGTGGCGCTGCGGCCGATCGAGCGGGGCCCGTCCGGGCGGCTGGTCCGGCTCGAGATCGAGGGCGAGGACCACACCCTGCTCGTCGGCAAGGAGCTCGAGATCCGGCGGCTGCTGTCGCGGACCCACCTGTACAGC
>JBEBJW010000111.1:0-10754 GCA_040079715.1 Myxococcota bacterium
TAGGCGTGCGGCGCACCGGCGGGCACGAACTGGGTCCGGCCCGCTTCGACCCGGACCAGATCGAGCACGAACGGCGCCGCCACCAGCGGGTCCTTCGGAAGCTCGCCGAGAAAGATGGCGCCCCGAGCGTGGCTCGTCACGGTCGGGAGCGGAGACAGCGCTGGGAGCCCGGCCACCCGGCCATCGGCGTCGGGACGCACTCCGATCGGGAACGTGCTGTCCTGTGACAGTGCGTACAACAGCTCCAGGAAGACCGGGTAGCTGCACCCGTCGAGCACCACCAGGAACAGGCCGGCCTCGGGCTCCCGTTTCCAGGCGGGCTCCACGACGCGTTTCCAGAGCCGGTGGAGCGGGGTGAGCCCCTCGCGGTGCAGCGCGGCCTCGTACCCACCGGCGAGGGTCTCCGCGAAGTGCCGGTTCTCGCGGTCGCGTCGCTCCCGGTAGGCCTTCAGCACCTTGCCGGCCTCGGCGTGGAAGTGGGCGCTGCCGGCGAGGGCCCGCCGGAGCTGGTGCATCGCGAGGTCGGCGAACGCGCCTTCCCGTTGGTAGTCGCGCACCTGGTCGAGGATGTCGGACCTTGGATGCCATGGCTGGTCTAGGTAGCGGGAGAGGCGCGCCACGGCCTCGAGGACCGCGAGGTCGCCGCGGTTCAGCCCAGCGGCCCGGTGACCGGTCAACCACGCGATGTCCGCCGCGCTGATCGGCTTACCCGACGCGGCCAGCTGCGCGAGGGTGTGGCAGCGGTCGGCGAACGCGAGCGGCAGCACGCGGCTCGTCTGCAGCTGGGTCGGGGTGAGGTGCTCACGTCCGAGGCGGTCCGCGGCCGCCAGCAGCGAGCCCGCGCCGTCCCCCAGGACCTCGAGGGTGTCTTCGGCGAGCCGGGCCACGGTCCGGCGCAGGATGCGGCGGTCCATGTCGAGCGGGGGCTCGGCGGCGGCGCGCCACAGCGGACCCCAGGCGGGCTTGGTCAGCTCGACCGCGTCGACGGTGAGCACGGCGCCGTGAACAATCAGCTCGCGCAACCGAGGCTCGGGCTGGGTCAGTGCCCAGGCGAGGAGGCGTCCGTCGTCGCCGTGGAGCGAGGGCAGCGCCTCGCGGACGAGCTGGCTGACGTTCGCGGACCACTGCGGCGGCGACGCCACCCACGCCGCGAGCAACTGGGCGGGGGTCCGTGTGCGAACCTGTTCCCCGACGCTCACGTCGACCAGCAGCTCGGTGAGCAGCCGACGATCCACGACCGTGGGCAGGGTCCGGTGGCTCAACACCACCCCGAGCTTGTCCACGTGCTCGAGCGCGAGCGCCTGCATGTGTGGCGCGTCGGCGCCGACCACCCGAACGCCGAGCACCACCTCGAGCACGTCGTTCACCGACAGCGCATGCACCCGCTGGTTGCGCGCACGGCGCAGCAGATCGGGCGCCTTCTGGATCCTGCGGGCGACCTCCTCGGGCATCACCGCGATGAGCGGGGCACCCTTGGCCTTCCACAGGAGGTGTCGGAGGCCGAGCTCGGTGTTGACCCGGAACACGCCGCACGGCCCCTTCGGGGTGGGCATCTGGTCCGGCAGCTGCTCGAGGCCCTCGCCGTCGATCACGAGGACGTAGCCGGTCTCGGCGGCGCCCCCGGCCTGGTCGAGAAGTCGCCGCAGCAGGAGCTGGGCCGCGCTCACTTCCGGTCTCCCCGACCGAACAGAGTGACCCGAAGGCGCTCCTCCGGCCGATCGGCGAGAACGCGGCGGATCTCGGCGAGCAGCATCGACAGGTCGTTGGCGTCGCTCGGGTCGAGGGTGGTGTCGAGGAGGAGCTCTTCGTCGACCGGCTCGGGCGGCGCGGGAGGAGGCGGAGTCGGCGGCTGTGGCGGAGGCGGAGTCGGCGGCGTGGGTTGGACGATCAGCCGCCGGACCAGCTGGTGGGCATTGCGGTTCCAGGTCTGGACCCAGTCCCGGGTGAGCGGCTGCTCGGCCTGCGCGGCGGACAAGCGCTGTTGGAGCAGGTCGAGGTGACTCTGCACCTCACCCCCCAGGGTAGGGCTCCCGATGCCGTCTTCAAGCGCGACCCTCACCTTTTCGTCGATGTCGCCCAGCGTCTCGCGGAGCGACTCGGCGATCTGGACCACGGACCGGAGCGCCTCAGCCCCCTCCTCCGGCCACGCCGCGAGCAGATCGGTGAGGATCTTGTGGCTGTCGGTGGTCGCCTGGGCGAGCGGCGCGAGGCTGCTGTTCGCGCTCGCGATCTCGGTGAGGCGGTCTCCTTCGGTGACCCCCAGGTGGACGAGGCGCTGGTGGAGCCCCTGCAGGACGGTTCGACGGGCCTGGCCACGCTCCTTCAGCGCGGACCCGAACCGGTCCTGGGACTGCAGCGAGCGGTGAGCTGCGGGCCTGGCCTCGTTGAACAGCTGGTTGCCGAGGTCTCGGAGGCGATGCCAGTCTGCGGCGTTGATCAACTTCCCGCGCTGGAGTCGAATCCGGGTCGCGGGCGGCATCCCGATCCGGACCTCGACGCGCTCGCCGTCCACCTCCTGCAGCGCCCGATGATCGCGCTGGCACAGGAAGCACAGGAACAGGTCGATCACCAGCGGCTGGAACCCGTAGGCCTGGCGCAGGTGGTCCGCGATGAGCGTCCAGGAAACGGTGTCCTGGTCGGCCCGTTGGAGGACGTCCTTGATGTACCGAGAGTCGAGCCGCAGCGAGGCCTTGGTCTGGCCGAGGTTCACGAGCTCGAGCGGCTGGCCGAGGTTCTTGAGGACCTTTCCCGCGTTGTCGTCGTAGGCGACGGACACGTTGGTCTCGCCGGCATCGACCATCCACTTCAGCAGCGACTCGAGATCGGCCTTCTTCGGCTCGGCGAGGAAATTGGGGTGCTGCGGGTACTGCCGATCCATGAGCAGCGTGCTGATATGTTCGAGGTTCTCGGCGAGCGTCTCGCGTGGACGGCTCCTGTCGACGTCCGAGATCAGCGCGCAGAACTCGCCGTGGCGGACGTAAACCTCCCGGAGCAGCTCCTCGAGCTGGGCCTCGAGGGTCTTGCTACGAACGTTGGCCTGATCGAGGAGCTTGCTGCGATCTCCTGGGACAGGCATGTCTGCCAGCAGGTCTTCCTGACCGGCGGACGAGAGCACGTACCGCACCGCCGCAAGCTCGGTGAGGACGCCGAGCTCGGCCGGACTCAAGTGCCTCGGCAGCCAGCACACCGTGAACAGGAGCCCCTTGTTCTTGCGGACGTTCGTGGCACGCAGGCGGTCCTCGTCGACGGTGTGGCCGGGCTCGTCCCACGGGTAGTCGACCAGCACACGGAACCCGCCGTCCGGCGGCATGAAGTCGTCGTACGACATCTCGCGCACATTGCCGAGCTTGATCCGACCCCGGCGCTTCGTGCGCCGCCACGTGAGGTCCCACTCGCCGTCGTTCGGCCCGCCATCCTCGAAGCCCTTCACCCCGTCCACACCGAGCGCCGGCCGCAGGGCGTTCCAGAACACCTTGAACCGCTGGGCGGGATTGTCGACCTTCGACCGAGCGCGGTTCAGGTACTCCGTCAGGCGAACCCGCCCGAGCACGTAACGGACGATGGCGGTCTTCCCAGTGCCGGCGATCTGAAGGTCCGCGATGTGCTGAGAGGACAGCGCCAGCAGATCGGTCTCTGCCACCCGGACCTGGCCGCGGAAGGTCTCGCCCTCTACGTCGACCGCGTTGAGCTGTACGAGGCGCTCGATGGTGAGGCCGCCTTGCTTGAGGCGCGGCGACACCTCGGCCAGCAGCACCGTCTTCACGAGCTGATCGAGCGCTCGCCGGCGTTCGTCGGTGAACTCGGCGCCGGCCGCTTCGGCCATCCGCGCCATCGCGGGGGCGAGGCGCGACCAGTACTGGTGGTGGATGTCTTGCATCAGCTCGACCTTCTTGCTCGCCTCGACCCCGGACTCGGGGAAGATGGCTGCGAAGGCCGATCCGACCGGCAGAAACTCGCCGAGCGGCAGGTTCGGGTAGTGCAGGACCAGGAGCTCGTACAGCAGTCGCAGCGCCGACCGCTCGCGCTGCATGAGCGAGGTCACGTCCACCAGCATCTCGATGAGCGCCGGGTGGAAGGGGTACACGTCGCGGAGGTAGTCGATGTCGGCGCCCGCCAGCAGCGCCGGCAGCACCTTCTGGTGACGCTCTGCCAGGGCTGCGACGGCGGCCGCGACTGCGGGCCGGTCGCGAGGGCGGAGCACCCGACCGCGGACGATGTGGCGGAGCTCGACGTCCTGGAGCTTGGTGACCTCGAACCGCTTCGCGTGGTGGTCGAGGTGCTCGTGGATCTTGCTCTCGTCGACGAGGTCGGGGAAGAACTCCTGGAGGTTCCGCTGGCGGGCGACGAACACGAACACCGGCGCCGACCGCTGGCCGGTGTTGTGGTCGACGACGACGTTCAGGTTGTTGATCTCCTGCACGAACTCCTGCCCGGACTTCTCGGCGAGCCACAACAGGAACTCGTCGATCATCAGCACGATGCCGCCGAAGCCCTGGGCGCGGGCGTGGTCGGTCATGCGCTTCAGGCCGTCGCTCCAGCGGGGGTCGATACCGGCGTCGGAGGGGTCGCGGCCCTTGTAGCCGAGCCAGGCGCGGACGAACCGCTCGCGGGCCTGAACCGACCCGGTCGCGATTCGCTCGAAGTCGTCCCGGCCGCCGACGATGCCCTGGGCTTCGAGGCGCTTCCAGACGATGTCGCCGAACTCGGTGGCTTCGCGGCGGACTTCACCGAACAGGGCGTCGACGTTCAGGAACTCGAACGGCGCCTTTCCGCGACGCTTGAGCGCTGCGTTGAAACCTTCGTACACCGCCCGGTCGAAGCTCGTGGTCTTCCCGCGGACCGACAGCATGTGGATGCGCACCACCAGCAGCCCGGCCTTGCCGAGCCAGACCTCGTGGTCCGCCGCGTCGCGCCCCTTGCTCTGCTGGGTCCCGCGGTGCTCGGTGAGCAGCGGGCGGAGCTTGGTCCAGGCGGCCGGGGCGTTCTCGAGGAGCAGCGACAGCATGGTCATGAAGTGCGACTTGCCGCTGCCGAAGCTGCCGTGGATGAACCGACCGTACTCCTCGCCGCGGTCGAACACCTGCTTCATGTCGTCGAGGATGCGGGGGAGCTCCCCGGCGACGGCGGGGGTGACGACGTAGTCGTCGACCAGCTGCCGGACCTCGTCGGAATTGGGGTCGGCCTCGCGCAGCTTCACGACGAAGCCCATCGCCCGGATGTCCTCGGGTCGTGGAAGCTGGAAGGCGTCGGTGATGGTGATCATGCGACCGGTTCTCCATCGACGTGATGCCGACGGCGCGGCGACAGGCGGATCATGGCGACTCCTTCGGCTCGATGGGCGGGCCCAGCTCCAGCTCCAGCTGTTCGACGGTCGGGAGACTGGCCTGCAGCTCCTGCGGCAGCGTGCGTACCAGCTGGGCCTCCCAATCCGCGACCCCGACCGCCTGGTTCAGTCCGCGAAGCGCGTACTCGACCTCCACCCGGTTCTTGCCGCGGCACAGCAACAGGCCGATGGACGGCCCGTCGGTGGGGTGGCGCATCCGATCGTCGATCGCCGACAGGTAGAACGACAGCTGTCCGGTGAACGACGGTTCGAACGGCACTGCCTTCAGCTCGATCACCACGAAACAGCGCAGGTGGAGGTGGTAGAACAGCAGGTCGACGAAGAAGTCCTTGTCGCCGACCTCGAGTCGGACCTGCCGCCCGACGAACGCGAAGCCCACCCCGAGCTCGAGCAGAAATGCCTGTACGTGGTCGACCAGCGCTTGCTCGACCTCGGCCTCCCGCCGCAGATCGGCAGTACCGAGGAAGTCGAACAGGTAGGGGTCCTTGAACACCTGTGTCGCGAGGTCGGAGGTCGGAGGCGGAAGTGCCGTCGCGAAGTTCGTGACGGCATTCCCCTGCCGCTCGTGCAGCCGGGTGTCGATCTGAAGGGTGAGGACGCTGCGGGACCAGCCGTGTTCGGACACCTTCGATGCGTACCAGAGGCGCGTGTCAGGGTCACGGACCCGATCGATCAGGACCAGGTTCTGGCCCCACGGGATTCTGGCAACAACCTGTTGCACAATCTCCGGGTCGGGCCAGGTGGCCGCGAAGTCTCGCATATAGCGAAGGTTTCTCGGAGAGAATCCCTTCATGTCCGGGAACTCGGTCGCGAGGTCCGCGGCGAGGCGCGCGATGACCTTCGTTCCCCACCCCTCCGCCACCTGGCGGGCCAGGATGATCTGCCCGATGTCCCAGTACAGCAGGATCATGGCGCGGTTGGCGGCAAGCACGATGCGGACGCGTTCCTCCCGGATCCGGCCCTTCAGGGCGGCGAGGGTGGCGCCGTAGTCGGCGGGAAGGGAGGTCATCGCGCCACCCAGGCGAGGGCGCGTCGCGCCATCCCACGAACAGCCACCGGGTCCGGCGGGTCGATCGGGCGGTGGGCCTGGGGGTGGTTCCCGCCCGCCCCGTGCGCGCAGAGCCAATCGAGCTCTTCCAGCTCATCGTGCGAGAGCGCCGCCCCTAGCCGAAGCTGAGGATCTCCCTTGAGCTTCCGGATGACCGGCTCCAGTGTCGCCAACTCGGCCTCGAACAGATGGGGCCAACGACGGCGGCAATCACTCTCGAGGAGGATCCGAATCTGTCCCCGGAAGTGCTCCGCCTGGTCGTCATCTCGGAGGTCGACGAACTCCTGAAGCTCGCGTATCAGCCTGGTGCGCTCGGGCTCTTCGGCCCTACGGCGACGAAGACGGGGGACCCCATGCTCCAGCTCCAGGTCGACGAGATCGCTCTTGAGCTCCGGGGTCACGTGACGGGCCCAGTCGTGAGCGATTCGGGTGACGAACCGCTCGTGATGGGACAGCACCACCACCTGGGCGGCGCGAAACGCGAGCTTCACGATCCGCTCCGCCGTCCCGAGCTGCCGTGCATCGTCCATGCTGGTGATCGGGTCGTCGAACACCACGATCGTCTGCGCAAGGTCGGCGTCCTCGATGGAGGTCAGAAACACGGCGAGCGCGATGGTGCTTCGGTCGCCGTCGCTCAAGACCCGCGCGAACCGGTCCTCGGAGCCGCTGCGGATCGGCAGGCGTCCGGATCCGACGACCAGCGTGTAGTCCATTCCTGCCTCGCCTCCAACGCGCTCGGAATCGAGGGCCTCGATCGAGAAGTCGGCGCACAGGTCGGCGAGGAGCTCGTTTACCCGCTGCGCGAACAGAGGCAGGCGGCTCTCCTGAACGAATTTTAGCCGGCCGGTGACGGTCTCCTTCTCCACCTCGATGTCGGCACGCTCGGCATCGAACCGGGCGCGCTCCGACACCGCACGGGCCACATCGGGGGCATGGCGTCGGACGGCGGCCTCGAGGCGGCGGAGCTCCAGTCTGAGCTGCGACGGATCCTGGCGAGCGACCTCCGCGAGGAATGCGTCGATGCGCTGGTTCGCGGTGGCGATAGCTTCGTTGTAGACCACGACCGCGTCGCGGACCGCCTTCCATCGGGTCTCGAACTCGCGCCAGTCCACCGGGCCGGGCAGGACTGCCAACGGGTGGCTCCGCTTCTGGGTCAGCGCGGCGGTGGCGACACTCGAGACGTGGTCGATGTCCTTCTTGCGTTCCGCCGACCCGAAGGCGGGTCTGATGACGCCTTCCACGTCGGACCATCGCCCGAACGCGGGGACGTTGTTGGGGCCGACGTTGCCAACCTTCTCCCACCACGGCTTCAACGCTTCTACGAGCCGAGCTTGTCCGGCCAGTTCGTCCACGAGGCGCTCGTAGGCCGCGTCGAACCTGCGACGGTACAACTCGATCAGCGCGACGCCGGAGAGGTCCTGGGTGCAGAATGGGCAATCCGTCCCCTTCCGGACACCGAGCCCGTACCGGACCCACCGTTCCCCGTGCTCGCCGAGCTCGCGGAGGTGTTTTTCGACGAGGTCCTTGCCATCGTCACCGATTGACGTTCCGTCCGTGTCCAACAGGCCGCGGAGCCGAGCGGGGTCGAGCTCCGGAGGGACGGGAAACGACGACGGACGGGGGCGCTTGCGGATCTCGTCGGCTTTGGTGGCCTCGTCGAGCAGGGCCCGGACGTCGCGCTGGGCCACCTCGGCGTCGACGAGGGGCTTGAGGGCGAGGCACTCGTCCACCGACAGGCCGACGTCGCGAGCCGCCGGGGCGACGACGGCGTGGTGGGGCTTCCGGTCCTCAGTGACCTTTCGGGCACGGTCGGACAGCACCTTGATCGCCCGCTGGACGGCGACGTGCTCCGGGCCGAGCGCGAGCGCGAGGAGCTCCTTTCGCTGGCTCTTCCCCTGGTGACGCCCCACGTAGACGTTCGCCTCGACGAACGTTCGATCGAACACCAGAAATCGTGGGGAATTCCCGATCCATTGAGTCCCGTTGAACTTCAGGAACTTCCTTTCCTTCTCCTCCAGCTCGAGGACGACCTCGGGTGCCTGCGCAGCTCCGATCCGCCGGTCCCGAAGGACGTCGTCGGCATCTGCCCGCCCAGCTGCACCGAGGAGTCGCGCGAGGGTGCTCTTCCCCGCGCCGTTGCGGGCGTAGACGAGGGACAGGCGCCGCAGCTCGAACTGGTGACCCGCCGGATGGTCCAGCTTGTCGAACCGCCCGAGTCCGGTGCACTTCGCAATGCGACGAAGGACCATCAGGTCCCCTCGTCCGGCGCGTCATCGTCCTCAGCACGGGTGGGGGCCCGTTTGGCGCGAGTCGCGCGGGCCTTGGGTGGCGGGAACCGCTGCTTCCAGTCGTCGAGCAGCTCGCGGCTCGGGCCGGTGGGTCCGACGAGCGCCTGGAGCTCAGCCTTGAGCCGGGTGGCGGCGGCCAGGTCCTCCCGAGCGACGAAGGGGAGGAGGCGCCAGGCGCTGTCGAGGACACCGATCCGGTCGGCGACGGGGACGCCGGCGTCGTCGAGGTCCTCGTCGATGGCCAACAGCGCCTTGATGCGCTGAAGCGCCGTCCACCCAGACCAGGCGTACAGTGTCTCGACACCCGATTGGCCGGGAACCTCTGTGAACGCGATGAATCGCTCCTTAGGCACGTTGAGCTGGCCGCGAATCTTGAATACTCGCTTTTCGACGTAGTCAGCTTCGTCGTATGGAGGAGGTGGCTCGATATGACGAGGCACTCTGGCTAGATCCTCGGACCGCTGCTCATCCCATGCCCGTTCCCAGTCGACATGCTTCGCGACGCCGGAATCCGTCAGCAGGTGGAAAACACAGTTTGGTACCGACCCACGCGACACCGTCTCACGTACCGACTGCTCCAGGTCGTAGTCGGGCCGGGAATGCAGCAGTTCCAACAGCGCCAGAACAGCACGATCGCTGGCAAGAACCGCTGCAATCCTAGAGATGGTCGCAGGACGCTGCAAGGCCGCAACGGCGGACTCGACGGCCTCATCGACGAGGAATTGGACGCGCGAGTTTACCCGATCCTGGAATGTCTCGACGCGCCCTGCAAGGTGCTTTGGAGTGATGAACCAGCGTCGCTTGTACGCTTCATGCTCAACTACAGCAAGCTCGGGACTGAGCTCGAGTAGGTCGAGTCGGGAGCGCCAAGCAGGAAGGAGATCAGGGTCGCAACCGTGGGCGATGTCACCCATGAGTTCCTGACCGTCGACTCCGGTCTGTCGCCCAGACCGGCGCTGACGCACCTCAAACGGGCGTCCGCCA
Source organism: Myxococcota bacterium (assembly GCA_040079715.1). Lineage (GTDB taxonomy): Bacteria > Myxococcota_A > UBA796 > UBA796 > JACKER01. The sequence goes on from JBEBJW010000111.1 coordinate 9,665, forward strand.
AGCATTGCGCCCTTCCCCAGGCGGATGGTCTCCACCGGGATCGGCGCGAGGCTACTTAGCAGCTTGAACATTCCGTAGACTCGCCAGTCGATCTCTTCCTGCAACGCCACCTGTTGACACAGCAGGCGCTGCTCTTCCGCCTGTGCCGTGGCTAGGCGCTCCCTCAACTCTGCGGCGGAGAGATCCTGGAGATCTGGGCGCGCGGGCAGTGCTTCATCCAGCTGCCTGCTGCGGGCACCAGCCAAGTCATTCATGATGGCACCGCATTGGGCGAGGCCAGAGCGGTCGACTTCAGACCAAGCTGGTAGGGGCATATGCTTAATCCGAGTCGTCGAGAACTCGTACGACACCTTTGCAGGATCCGGCTGCCACTTCCCATTGTCCGTTCCGCCGCCCTTGTCCTTGGATACCTGTCGCATCCAGAAACACGCAAGTGAGGAGCTCAGAAACGCCAGAACGGCGAAGTAGTCGTGCTCGGTGGCCTCGGGGCCTAGCCATATGCCGGGCGCATGACGACCCAGTAGAGCCCGTTTCGTGAGCAGCGCGAAGTGATTGTGCGAGGACACATGCGCGAGCACGATCATTGGCCCGTCGACGTACCTTCGCGGAATGAACCTGCTCCATTCCCACCAGGTGAGTCCGATCTCTCGGTGGTTGCCGTTCGGTTCTCGACGCAGCCAAAGGCGCGTGCGGTATGGCCACAGCCACTGTTCGATCGACGCACGCGGCTGCCCGTCGACGTCCCCGTATGGATAGAGAACGTCCTGGTCGGCACGAGCCGTCCAGTCTCTGACGAGTTTTCCGGTAATGAAAGGGCGAAGTTCCGATGTTGAGTAGCGGAGGCGCATCTCCCCCTCGGATACATACACTTCATCTGCTCGAGTGAGAGCCGTAGCCCCCATGTCGGGAGCGACGTCGCCAAGAACTCCGGCTCCATTGGTCTCAATGGTGGCCTTCAGAGCCTGGGCGCCGCCGCCTTTGAGAGCCCAAGGAGCCTGATCGGCAATCGATCGACCCGCCCGGGGTGGACCTCCGCGGGACGGACCTGAGGACTCGACCCAGCCGATCTGGGCCTGCCCAGCCGCCGATC
>JBEBJW010000112.1:0-10741 GCA_040079715.1 Myxococcota bacterium
AGCCCGAGCCGTACGAGGTCGTGGTGTACGGCGAGCTGCAGGTCGCGAAGGCCCGCCAGGCCGTGGTCCAGACGCTGACCGAGCTCGGGTACGACGCCCAGGTGATCGATCGCGGCGATCACGTGGTGTACCGCCACGAAGAGCCGTGGCACGGCGAGGTCGTGGTGTACGACGACGGCTGGGTCCAGGTGGAGCGGCAGCCGATGCGGGTCGAGGGCCGACAGATGCCGTGGGCGGCGCGCAACTCCCCGGGCGCGTGGGCGGGCTGCGTGGTCTGGCCGTGGCTGTGCATCCGCGCCAGCGGCGCCACGTTCGGCCACCGGAAGTGGATGGGCCTCGAGTCGCGGACGGTCGACGCGGTCGCGCCGAAGGTCCGGGACTTCGGGGACCGGGTCGCCGACCTCGCGACCACCCGGAAGGTCGACGCGCTCCCGGACCGGCTGATCGCCCTGTGGGACGACGGGCGCCCGCTCGATCCCGCCGCGCCGACCCTCGCCACCCCCGCGGATCGGCGCCGGGCCCTGTACACGTACTGGGTCAGCCGGACCGACACCGAGTGGGGCCACGCCGTACAGGACGCGGTCGAGGCGTTCTGTCGGGCGGTGGTCCAGACGAGCGACGCGCCGTTCACCCCGGCGGAGCTCGCGGCGCTGGCGCAGGACGCGCCGGGGGCGCCGGGTCGGACTGCGTTCCTGGCGGCGCCGTCGCCGGACGAGGGCGCGGACACGCCGTGACCGGCGTCGCGGTCGGGCCGGGGTTACCGCTCGACCGTGCAGATGAGCCCCGCCCGCGCGCTGATCCGCCTCGCACGCCTGCGGCTGCTGCCGTTCGTGCTGATGCTCGTGTTCCTCGGGTTCGCGTGGGCGCACTGGGACCGCGCGCTGCCGCTGCGGGGCGGAGCCCGGCTGCCGTGGATCCTCGCCGGGTGGGCCGCGCTGCACGCCGGCACCCTGTGGCTGAACGCGGCGCTCGATCGCGACGAGGGCGAGGTGCTGTTCGGCCGCCCGGTCCGCCCGCCTCCGGTCACCGCTGCCGCCGGGTACGTCGCGCTCGCCGCCGCGATCCCGCTCGCCTGGTGGGGCGATCCCGTCGCCGGTGCGTCGTGTGCGATTTGTGTCGCGTTGGCGATCGCGTACAGCCATCCGCGGCTCGCGTGGAAGGGTCACCCGCTGGCCGGACCGGTGGTGAACGTCGTCGGGTACGGGCTGTTGTCGCCGCTGGCAGGCTGGTCGGCCGTCGACGTGCCCCCGAACCCGCGGACGGTCGTGGTGTGGGCCCTGTGCGGGTTCGCGATCCTCGGGACCTACGTGGCCGCCCAGGCGTTCCAGCAGGCGGAGGACCGGTCGAGGGGCTACCGGACGCTGGTGGCGACCCGCGGCCCCCGAGCGGTGCTGACCGTGGCCCGGACCTCGATCGCGATCGCGTTGTTCGGCGGATTGGCGCTGGCAGCAATCGGGTGGTTGCCGCGCCTGTGCCTGTTCGGCATCGCGGGGTGGTGGCTGGTGGATCGGCACCTCGCCGAATGGGCCAGCCGCCCCGACGGTGGCACCGAGGCCGACGCGCGGAGGTTCACGGTGTTGATGCTGGGCGCAGCCACGTTCGGCATCGCGCTCGCGCTCACCCAGTACACCGTCGATTCCTTGGCGCGCCGGCCCGTTGCCGGTCTCGGCACGGCTGCGGGCCTGCCGTCGGATCGGACGTTCGGACAACCCTTCGAAACGCCCCGTCCCAACCCATCCGTTCGCGAGTAGGGTACACTCCTCCCAGGTGTTACCGACTTCGTGTAACCATGCTGGAACTCCGTCACCGACCGCGGGTGTGCCATCCTCGGTCCAGAGGCGAACGTGAGCCAAGCTGGAATGGAGCTGCCACAGGTGGGTCGATCCGAAGACGATCTGCGTGCCGACAGCCTCCGGCTGGTGGCCCACGACCTGAACAACCCGCTCACCGCGATCCGGATCCTCGCCGAGATGCTGCGCGAGGAGATCACCGACCGCGAGATGCGGCAGGACATGATCGACATCCTCGAGGCGGCCGATCTGGCGAGCGCGCTGATGGAGGGGATGTCGTCGCTGGTCCAGATCGAGCATCGGGACGAGGATTACACCTGGTTCCCGATGGATCTCGTCGAGGTCCTGCGCCACACGGTCGATCGGCCGGCCCTCCGCCGCCACGTCGCGCTCGATCTGCCGCACGAGCTCCAGATGGGCGGGGATCGCACCGCGCTCCAGCGCGCGTTCACCGACGTGTTCGTCAACGCGCGGCGCCTGTCGGACGCCCGCGCGCCGGTCGCGGTCACCGCCCGCGACACCGGTCGGCAGGTCGAGGTGCGGATTCGGCACCACGGTCCGGGGATCCCCGCCGCGTCGCGCGATCGGCTGTTCCAGCTGTTCGGCGCGGTCGAGCTGCGCCAGAGCGCGATCCCCGTCTCGGCGGTCGGCCTCGTGTACGCGCGCGCGGTGTTCGCGAACCACGGGGGGTCGATCGCGTTCGAGGATGACGACGGTGGTCCGTGCGATCTCGTGGTCCGGTTGTCCCGGTAGCCTCCCCGGATGAGATAGGCTTCGCGCCATGACCGACCGGTTGCCCGACGGCACGATCTTCGGCACGTACACCATCGAGGGCCTGATCGCGAGCGGCGGGATGGGACAGGTGTACGCCGCCCGGCACAACGTGTACGGCAGCGCGGTGGCGTTGAAGGTGCTGCACCCGGCGCTCCACGCGGACGAGTCGTGGCGGGCGCGGTTCAACGAGGAGGGGCTGGTCGGCACCCAGCTCAAGCACCCCCACGTGCTGTCGGCCCGCGAGCTGGTCCACAACGACGGGCGGATCGCGCTGGTCGTCGATCTGGTGCAGGGCGGGCAGACGCTCGAGAAGGTCGTGTCGCGCGAGTTCCGCGACGGGGTGGCGCTCGTCCCCGCGCTCACCGTCTTCCTGAAGATCCTGCAGGGGATGGACTACCTGCACGGCAAAGGGATCGTCCACGGCGATCTGAAGCCCGAGAACGTGATGATCGAGGGGGACTTCCGGCGCCCGGAGACCTGGGTCCCGAAGGTCACCGACTTCGGCACGGTCGCGCTGATCGCGCACCCGGTGGAGATCGACGGGCGTCCGGCCGTGGTCGCCACCCCGCGGTACGCGTCGCCCGAGCACCTGTACGGCGTCGACCAGATCGAGGTCCGGTCGGACATCTACACCCTCGCGTTGATCCTGCACTTCCTGCTGTCGGGTCGCCACGCGAGCAACGCGACCAACGTCCGGGAGGCGGCCGATCGGGTGCTGCTGCCGGTCCCGATCGTGAACCTCGTCGACCAGCCGGAGCCCCTGGTCGAGGTGTTCAAGCGGGCGAGCGCGACCAACCCGGACGACCGGTTCGAGTCGGTCCGGGCGATGGCGCTGGCGATCCGGGGCGTGCTGTCGGCGGTCGGGGCCGAGCTCGAGCTGCCGGACGTGGCCGCGGATCTCGCGACCGAGGTCGACGAGGATCGGGCGAAGCAGCGCCGACAGGCGGGCTCGACCCCCTCCGGCGGCGTGTCCCAGGCCGCGACCGAGCGCGAGCCTACCGGCCGCGGGACCCGTCGGACGCCGCCCCCGGGCCCGCAGGCCTCGGCGGGCGCGAGCGGCTCGTCGTCCCCGTCGTCTGCGCGGGGGGCCGCCGCCGAGCCGACCGCCGATCCGCCGCCTGCCCGGGAGGACAGCCAGCGTCCGTCGGCCTCCGCGGTCCGGGCGGTCACCGTCGAGCCGCTCGACGAGCGACGCGGCAAGCCGAAGTCGACCCCGGTGCCGATCTCGGCCGCCGGGCGCGGAGTGCCGGCCCCGAAGCCGATCCGCAAGGGCCTGCCGTGGTTCGTCCTGCCGGCCGCGGGCCTCGCGGTGGTGCTGGTGGTCGTGATCGCGGCCCTAGTCGTCCTCGCGACGTGAACAGCCTGGATTTCCCGCTCGACCGCTCGGGGCTGGATTCGTCCTGCACCGGTACGGGCGGAAGCGGATAAGAGACGCCGGCCGCACGGAGCACCGATGGCGCTGCAGCATCTCGACGACGATCAGATCCGCACCTGGACCCGCGAGCAGAAGGACCGGTGGTGGCTCGAGAACGTGTACCGCGGCGACATGCCGCAGCTCACCGTCCGGGCGGCGGGGGCGGGGTTCGTGCTCGGGTTCCTGCTGTCGGCCACCAACCTGTACGTCGGCGCGAAGACCGGGTGGTCGCTCGGGGTCGGCGTCACCAGCGTGATCCTCGCGTTCGTGCTGTTCCGGGCGCTGTCGTCGGTCGGGGTCAAGGGGTTCACGATCCTCGAGAACAACGCGGTCCAGTCGGTCGCCACCGCCGCCGGCTACATGACCGCGCCGCTGATCTCGAGCTTGACGGCCTACATGATCATGACCGACAAGATCCTGCCGTCGTACCAGATCTTCGTCTGGATGGTCCTGAACTCGATGCTCGGGGTGCTGGTCGCGTTCCCGATGAAGCGCCGGTTCGTCAATGACGAGCAGCAGCCGTTCCCGGAGGGTCGCGCCTGCGCGGTCGTGCTCGACTCGCTGTACCCGGACGCGCCCCCCGGCGGGATCCCCGACGCGTCGGTCCACCGGACCGAGGTCACCGCCCACGACCGGTGGCTCGGCCAGCTCAAGGCCAAGGCGCTGTTCTACGCCGCCGGGGTGGCCGCCGCGATCGAGTTCCTGAAGCTCGAGGGCTACCAGACCCTGCTCCAGGTCAAGGTGTTCGGGCTCCAGGCCCCGTACCGGCTGCCGGAGCAGTTCCTCGGCTGGTACTACAGCCTCGCCGAGCGGAACGGGTGGGGGATCCCGCGGATCCTGGGGACCGACATCCGCCAGCTCGCGATCAACCCGATCCTCGACCTCACGATGTTCGGGGCGGGCGGCCTGACCGGCTTGCGGACCGCGTCGAGCCTGCTGCTCGGGTGCGTGGTCAACTGGTTCTTCCTCGCGCCGCTGATGATCCGCCTCGGCGAGATCCCCCCGTCGGACGCCGGCACCTTCGGGCGCGGGTACATCCTGAACAGCTGGTCGCTGTGGTGGGGGGTGGCGATCATGGTCACCGGCTCGCTGACGTCGCTGTTCGCGAAGCCGGAGCTGATCCTCGGCCCGATCCTCGGGTTGTTCAAGAAGACCGAGGTCGCGGCGGTCGATCCGCTGGCCCCGATCGAGCTGCCGCTGTGGGTGTCGTTCGTCGGCGTGCCCGTGCTGAGCCTGGTGTCCGCCGGGGTCAACTGGGCGTTCTTCGGGATCAACCCGCTGCTCGGGCTGCTCGCGATCCCGCTGATCGTGGTGTTGACGCTGATCGCGGCCAACGCGACGGGGCTGACCAGCACCACCCCGACCGGGTCGCTGTCGAAGATCACCCAGTTCACGTTCGGGGCGATCGAGCGGACGAACCCCGCGACGAACCTGATCACCGCCGGGATGACCGCCGAGGTGGCGAGCAACGCGTCGAACCTCCTGATGGACATCAAGCCGGGGTACATGCTCGGCGCCAAGCCGCGCCAGCAGGCGATCGGCCACATGATCGGCGTGCTGAGCGGCGGGATCGCGTCGACGTTCCTGTTCTTCATCCTGTTCCTGCCGCACCACGACCCGACCCAGCCGCTCGGCCCGCAGCTCCAGACGGACAAGTACCCGATGCCGGCGGTCGATCTGTGGCGCGGCGTCGCGGAGCTGATCGCGTCCGGCGGCCACGATCTGCCGAGGTCGGCCCTGATCGCGATGGGGGTCGCGGGGATCACCGGGATCCTGTTCGAGGTCGCGCGGGTCCGCAGCCGCGGGCGGTTCCCGCTGTCGGCGGTGGCGGTCGGGCTCGGCGTCGTGATCCCGGTCGACTCGACCCTGATGATGTTCGCCGGGGCGCTGTTCTTCGCCTGGATGGAGCGGAGGAACCGGCAGCGGGCCGAGGGCACGCTCGCCCGGGGCCTGTGGGTCGACAGCCAGGAGCCGATCGCGGCCGGGATCGTCGCTGGTGCAGCCCTCACCGGGATCGGCGACCAGCTGATCACCGTGTTCGTGCTGGGCCACTGACGTGCAGTGGCTGTTCCTGGCGTTGACCATGGTGTTCGAGCTCGTCGTGTGGACGATCGGGCTGGTGGTCGCGGTCCTCCACCTGCGGACCCGCCGGTGGTCGGCGCTGATGGTGATCGCGGCCCTCGGCTCCAACCTGGTGGTCCGAGTGGTCACGGCCCCGATCTACAACCTGCTGCCCAAATGGTTGTTCGACCACGGCTACGACTCTTCCACGATCACGCTCGCGTTCGGCGTGCTGTCCACGTTGGTCAACGCGGTGTCGACGATCGCATGGGCGCTGTTGATCGCGGCGGTGTTCGTCCAGAACCCTCCGCCCCCCGAGGCCCTTGTCGCGTCGTGACCGCCTCCCTGAGGTTTGGGGGGCTTGTGGCGGTCGTCGTCGTGACCCCCCGCTCGGACCGGCTCTACCGCGCGAGCGGCTTGTACCGCAGGCGGTGGGGCTGGTCGGCGTCGTGGCCGAGCCGAGTCTTCCGGTCGCGCTCGTAGTCCTGGTAATTCCCCTCGAACCACACGACCCGGCTGTCGCCCTCGAACGCGAGGATGTGGGTGGCGATCCGGTCGAGGAACCACCGGTCGTGGGAGATCACGACCGCGCAGCCCCCGAACCGCTCGAGCGCGTCCTCGAGGGCGCGGAGCGTACCGACGTCGAGGTCGTTGGTCGGCTCGTCGAGCAGGAGCAGGTTCCCGCCGGACTGGAGCAGGCGGGCGAGGTGCACCCGGTTGCGCTCGCCGCCGGACAGGGTGCCGACCTTCTGCTGCTGGCGCTGGCCGCGGAACCCGAACGCGGTGCAGTAGGCCCGCGCGTTCATCTCCTTCTTGCCGACCTTCATCACCTCGTTGCCGCCGCTGATGTTGTCGTACACCGACTTCTCGGGGACGAGGTCGCTCCGCGACTGGTCGACGTACGACGGCTTGACCGTCTCGCCGACCGCGAGCTGGCCTGCGTCCGGCTTCTCCTCGCCGACGATCATCCGGAACAGGGTGGTCTTGCCCGCGCCGTTCGGCCCGATCACCCCGACGATCCCGCCGCGCGGCAGGTCGAACGTCAGGTCGTCGAACAGCAGGCGGTCACCGTACGCCTTGGTCAAGCCCTGCGCGCGAACCACCACGTCGCCGAGCCGCGGACCGGGCGGGATCTCGATCTCGGTGGTGGTGGTGTTGCCGCTGCTCGCCTCGTCGATCTGCTCGAGGAGCTGATCGTACCGGGAGAGCCGCGCCTTGTTCCGGGCGGACCGCTTGCCCTGCCCGAGCTTGATCCACTCGAGCTCGCGGGCCAGCGACCGCTGGCGATCGAGGTTCTTCTTCTCGTCCGACAGCTTCGTCTGCTTCTGGTCGAGCCAGCTCGAGTAGTTGCCCTCCCACGGCACGCCCTTGCCCGCGTCCATCTCGAGGATCCACGCGGTGACGTTGTCGAGGAAGTACCGGTCGTGGGTGATCACCACCACGGTGCCGGCGTACTCGCGCAGGGTCTTCTCGAGCCACGCGACCGACTCGGCGTCGAGGTGGTTGGTGGGCTCGTCGAGCAGCAGCAGGTCCGGCTTCGACAGCAGCAGGCGGCACAGCGCGACCCGGCGCTTCTCGCCGCCCGACAGGTGGGTGACCTCCTGGTCGCCGTCCGGGGTGCGGAGGGCGTCCATCGCGATGTCGACGGTCCGGTCGATCTCCCACGCGTTGGTCGCGTCGATCCGGTCCTGCAGGCGCGCCTGCTCGTCGATCACCTTCTGCATCTCGTCGTCGGACAGCTCGTCGGCGAACCGCGCGCTGACCTTCTCGTACGCGTCGAGCAGCCCGCGGATCTCGCCCAGACCGAGCTCGATGTTCTGGCGGACGGTCTTCGTGGGGTCGAGCTCGGGCTCCTGCGCGAGGTACCCGACCCGCGCCTGCGGATCGACCCACACCGTGCCGTCGATGTTCGTGTCGAGGCCGGCCATGATCTTCAGCAGGGTGGACTTTCCGGCGCCGTTCGGCCCGATCACGCCGATCTTCGCGCCCGGGTAGAACGACAGCGAGATGCCCTTGAGGATCTCGGTCCCGTCGCCCAGCACCTTCTTGAGCTGGTGCATCTGATAGATGAACTGCCGCGCCATCGACTCGTCCCTCCCGCCGGGCCGGAGCGTACCCTCGACCGGGGGGCGCTGCCACGCGCCCGTCGTGGGGACCTCGTCCCGGGCGCTCCGGCGGCTCCCTCGCGCGGGTTCGGGTACCCTCGCGATCGGAGGTGGCGGTGTGGTGGATCGCGATCGTCGGGTGCGGCAGCCCGATCTACGCCCCGTGTGACGCCGCGGCCGACTGCCCGGCGCCGGACGGGGTCGAGGCCGAGTGCCTGGACGGGGCGGAGGGCGGGTTCTGTACGTGGTCCTGCACGGTCGACGAGGACTGCGTGTTCGACCAGGGCGACTGGCCGCTGGTCTGCGCCCCGTTCGAGTCCGAGGGCGGCGACCACTGCTTCCCGTCGTGCGAGGGCGCCGACGAGGACGCTCCGGACGCCTGCCCGCCCGGGTTCGGCTGCCGGTCGACCGGGGGCGGGAGCGACAACCGGAAGATCTGCTACCCCGCATGATCCGGCGCGATCCGGCGCGATACGGTCCGGAGATGCCGATCGCGCGCTCCGATGCCGTGTTCGCGGGGTCGATCCCCGAGCTGTACGAGACCCGGATGGTCCCGGCGATCTTCGCCCCGTACGCGCCGGCGCTGGCGGCGTGGGTCGCGGCCGCTGGGCCGTCGCGGGTGCTCGAGCTGGCGGCGGGGACCGGCGCGGCGACGCGGGCGCTGGCGGAGGCGCTGCCGGCCCACGTGGCACTCGTCGCGACCGACCTGCACCCGCCGATGCTCGATCGGGCCCGGGCGATCGGGGTCGGGCGGGCGATCGACTGGCGCCAGGCGGACGCCCACCACCTGCCGTTCGACGACGGGTCGTTCGACGCGGTGGCGTGCCAGTTCGGCGTGATGTTCTTCCCGGACCGGGTCGGGGCGTACCGCGAGGTCCACCGGGTGCTCGTGCCGGGCGGGTCGTTCGTGTTCTCCACCTGGGACACGCTCGCCCACAACACGTTCGCCGAGGCGGTGAACCAGGCGGTGACCAGCCTGTTCCCGGAGGATCCGCCCCGGTTCTTCGAGCGGACCCCCCACGGATACGCCGACCAGGCGGCGATCCGGGCCGACCTCGCCGCCGCCGGGTTCGGCGAGCCGCGGATCGAGGCGCTGACCCGCACCAGCCGCGCCGCCACGCCGCTGGACGTCGCGCTGGCGTTCTGCCAGGGGACGCCGTTGCGGGCCGAGATCGAGGCGCGGGCGGCGGGCAGCCTCGGCCCGGTCACCGTGAGCGTCGCGGACGCGGTGGCCCGGCGGTTCGGCGACGGTCCGATCGAGGGGACGATGCGGGCCCACCTGGTGTCCGCGACGCGGTGAGCGCGCCCGTGGGAAGGCCGCCCGTCTACGGCGGTGCGGGTCGATCCGCGAGCACCACGTCCGCCTCGCCGGCCTCGGTGCGGTCCAGCACCTCGCGGACCCGCTGGAGGTCTTCGCCCTCGGTCCACTGGTCGAGCTCGATCAGCTGGAGAACGGCGCGATCGACCCGTGCCCGGCGCGCGAGCTCGGCCCGATCCCACCCGAGGGCCTTTCGGCGATCCTTCACCGTCATCGGGCCTCCGCCAGGACCCCCGCGACGTATCCGGGTCGGCGGGACGATGGCCACGGCGAGGGTGTGTTCGCCGCGCTGGCCGGGATCGTGGGATCATCTTCGCGAACACGGTCGGGCGCCGATCGGCTGGACCGGCGCAGGGAAGCCGGCGACGGGATACGCGAGCTCGGTCGACGACGATCCGTAGGGGGCGCCGTGATCACCTTCGCCGTCTCGTGGGCGTCGCTCACCGGTTGTCGCTCGCCTCCCGCGCCCCCCGGCCTGGCCGAGCTCTGCCCGGTGACCGCCCGGACCCCGCTGCCGGACGCGAGCGGGTGGTCGGGGCCGGACGAGGAGGCGCTGACCGCAGCCGTCACCGCGCACCCACCCGCGCGGGTCGACTGGGACGAATCCACCTTGGACTCCGCCACCAGCCCCGTGTCGGTCGGCCTCGCGTGGCAGTCGAACCAGATCGAGATCGTCGAGCGCGACGGGTGCCCGAGCGATCCCATCGTCCTGTTCGTCCCGGTCGTGCTGCGCGTCGACGTGGGCGAGGGCGGAGTGGAGGGCTCCCTGGCCGGTGAGTTGACCGCGGACCCGGCCGGAACGCTCACCCTCCGCGCCGAGGGCGTGGTGGAGCCCGTCGAGTCCTGGAACAGCGTCGGTGAGGCCCATGTCGTCGACCAGGGGGTCGCCGGCGAGGTCGACCACTGGTACGCGACCGTCAAGGGGCCTTGGACGGGGGCCGCGCTCCGGATCGACGCCGTGAGCATCGACGGCGATCGTGACTGGGTGACGGTGCTGTGGAGCGGACATTGGTCGGACACGGCGACGCAGCCGCCACGCTGATCGACCCGGCCCGGCCCGGCCGCACCTGGACACCGAGGGTCCTGGGCGATCCTCGTCATCGGGGGTCCGGGGCAACAGCCGGGACGGTCGCGACGTATCCGGGTCGGAGGGGACGATGACCACGGCGATGGCGGTGTTGTTCGCCGCGCTGGCCGGGATCGTCGTGTTCGCGATGGCGACCCGGCAGCCCGACGCGTTGGTCGCGCGGGGCCTCCACTCCACCTCCGACGGGTGGGC
>JBEBJW010000113.1:0-10729 GCA_040079715.1 Myxococcota bacterium
ACGCCCGCGCGACCTCCGCCGCGCTCCGGAACCGGACCGCGATCGACTTCGCGAGCAGCCGCTCGACCACCGCGAACAGCCCCGGCGGGACCGGCGTCACCGGCGCGAGCGGCGGCGGCTCGAGGGTCAGGTGGGCGTCGCGGAGCTGGGCGGCGCCGCGCAGGCCGAACGGCGGCGACCCGGCGACGAGCGCGGTGATCACGCAGCCGAGCGCGTACAGGTCGGTCCACGGGCCGAGCGCGCCAGCGTCGTGGCCGAACTGCTCGGGGGCCATGTACGCCGGGGTCCCGGTCGCCCGGAGCTGCCGACCCGGGGCGGGCGCCCGCGCGAGCCCGAAGTCGGCGAGCTTCGGCGTGGGGTGGTCGACGTCCCCGGCCAGCAGCACGTTGGTCGGCTTGAGGTCGAGGTGGAGCAGCCCGCGGGCGTGGGCGTGCGCGAGCGCGTCGAGGATCGACAGCGACACCCGCAGCACGTCCGCCCACGCCATCCGACCGCACCGGCCGTCGAGGGTGCCGTGGGGCGCGTACTCGAGGGCCAGGAACGGGGCGTCGACCTCGAGCCGGGGGTCGACGATCGCGGCCGCGTCGTCGACCCACCCGTGGTCCAGCAGCCACACCACGTTCGGGTGGTCGAGCCCGGCGACCGCCCGCAGCTCGCGGGCGAACATGCTCCGGACCGACGCGGTGACCGCCGGGCCGCCGCGGAGGACCTTCACCGCGACGAGCTCGCCCGACGCCGCGTGCCGGCCGCGCCACACCGTCCCCGACGCGCCCTCCCCGATCACCGCGTCGAGCAGGAACGTCCGGATCGGGATCGGACCGCCGCGGGACCGCAGCTCCCGGAGCCGACCGGTCATCGCCGCGAGCTGCTCGGGGTTCCCGAGCCGCCGCCACTGATCGTGGGCCAGCGCCACCAGCCGGATCGCCGGCTCGATCGCCTCCGCGCCGGCGAGCACCCCGGCGGACAGCGCCGCGGCGTGGGCCAGATCGCGGTGGACCACCCCGGCGGGGCCGATCCGCGCCACCACCTCGCCGATCGCGTCGTCGATCGCCGCCCGGTCCCCTCGCCCGACCGCCGCCGGGATCCCGCACAGCGACGCGAGCGCCGACGCGACCGGGTTCCCGGGAAACCCGCCGCGCATCGGGGCGACCAGCGCCGCCGCCGCGTCGAACGCCCCGCGGTCCAGCGCGACCAACGCCCGGTTCAGCCGCGCCACCGACGCCGCCTGGGCCTGGCCGTAGACCCGCTCGGCGATCCGGTACGATCGCTCGGCCTCGTCGAGCCGCCCGACCGACCGGGCCACCTCCCCGACCAGCATCCGGGCGCCGGCGTGGATCAGCGCGCTCGACCAGCCCGCGGTCAGCTTCGCGGCCTTCCGGGCGTACTTCAGCGCCGCCGCGTCGTCGCCGCGCCCGAGCGCGATCTTCGCCTGCTGGACCGTCACCTCGTACGCGGCGGACCCGACCGGCGCGAGCCGCGCGGCGGTCTTCAGCGCCCGCTCGGCCTCGTCCGGACGTCCGTGGCGATCCGCCAGCAAGGCCCGCGTCATCTCGACCCGAAACCGCTGGATCGGCCCGGACGCCCGCTCGACCGCGGTGGTCAGCGCCCGCTCCGCCCCGCCGCGGTCGCCGTGGAGCGACAGCAGGTCCGCGAGCGAGCAGGTCGCGGTGACGAGCTCGTCGACCCCGGCCCGCTCGGCCGCCCACACCGCCTCGCGCATCCAGGCCTCGGCCTCGACCGTCGCCCCGTCGCTGCGCGACAGCCACCCGAGCTGTGTCGCGGACCGGCTCATGGCAGCCCACCAGCCGTGGGCACGCGCCTCGACCATCAGCGCCCGGAGGATCGCGGTCGCCTCAGCGCGCTCCCCCGCGAGCCGCAGCACGTGGCCCAGCAACGCGCGGTGCTCTCCCCGTCGCGGATCCGACGGCGGCAACGCATCGGCCTCGATCCGCGCTCCTGCGGCGGTCAGGTTCGACCGGGCTTCGCGGAGGCGGCGCTCGCGCACGGCGGTGAGGGCCGCCTGGAGCAGCGCATCGACCGTCGGGTCCGAGGTGTCGACGCCTTGCACGGAGCGAGGATAGCCGATCGCCGACCCGTCCCGAGCGGGAGAACAACGGAGTCGGTTCGCCGGGTCGGCCGAAGCCCACCCGGCGAACCGGAGTCACGCGTGACGCGCCCAGCCCCGAGGGACGGAGCGGGACCTCACGCGCGGACGATCACTCGTGGCAGGCGGAGATGTCGAAGTCGGGGGCGTTGAAGCCCTCGATCGAGCTGTCGATCAGCGAGGCCGCGTCGTCGCCGGTGGCGAGGCAGTCGATCTGCGCGCCCGCCGCGTCGAAGATCGCGACCGCGTAGCTCATGACGCCGGCGTCGATGTGATCGGCGCAGGTGAACACGGTGCTGACGTTCCGCTCGTAGTCGACCGTCGGGTCGGCCAGCGTGGTGCCGTCGGCCAGCGCCACCGACCAGTCGGTGCCGGTCAGGTCGTTGTTGTCGCCCCACGGGTTCACGTTCGCCGCGTCCACCGCGTAGATCATCGCGGTGTCGGGCGAGCCGGTGATCCCGGCCGAGTAGGTGATCGTCGTGCCCGAGCAGGACGCGGTGATCGAGTCGACCGTCGGGTCGGCGTCGGCGTCGCTGTCGGTGTCGGTGTCGGCGTCGCCGTCGGTGGCGCCGGTCTCGCCGGAGTCCTTGGTCGTGTCGTCACCGGCACAAGCGGCCATGACCGCCAGGGCGGCCCACATCGTGGTGCGCATTTCGTCTCCTCAGGGGATGGTTGTCGTTCTGCCGCAGCGCGGCCCTCGCATCTTATCCACCTGCGGACCGAAACGGGTGCAACCGCGTGCAACGGCGGACCCGGAGCAGTATGCTGCGCCCGTGCGAACCCTGATTGTGGCGTCCGTATCGTGTTCCCTCGTGTCCTGCGGCAAGGAGGGGTGCCTCACCGGAGTCGACGACACCTGCGTCGTCCCCTCCCCGTGCGACCAGGTGGTCGTCCAGTGCTTCGGCGGCGAGTCCGAGGTCTTCGTGTTGTCCGCCGGGGATCCGTCTCCCGTCGCGGGCCCCGAGGTGCTGGCGTCGCCGGGCGATCTCGTGCTCCGGAACGACCGGGTGGTCGCCGTGCTCGACGCGCTGGATCACCCGCACTTCCTCGCGCCGACCGGCGGGTCGCTGCTCGATTTGGCGCCGCGCAACGGCGAAGACGGGATCCCGAACCTGATCCAGGCGACCGGGCTCCTCCCGAACGACGCGTTCCGGTTCACCGAGGTCCGGACGATCGACGACGGGCCGATCAAGGCGGTCCAGTACCGGGGCACCCTCGACGGCCACCCTGGCTCCCCCGCTGGTGGGGGCATCCACGTCGCCACCCGGTACGAGATCCGGCCGTGCGAGGACGGGATCCGGATCCGGACCGAGGTCGTCAACCGCGAGCCGGACCCGTTCCCGCTCCACCTGCTCGACGCGTTCTACTGGGGCGGCCGCGAGTACCTGCCGTTCACCCCGATCGCCGGGTTCGACCACCCGGCGTTCGGCCTGACCACGATCGGCGACGCCACCCGGTCGATCCCGTGGATGGTGGGGGCCGCCCAGCCCGCCGGCGCCGCGAGCTACGGGGTCACCGCCTGCGATCGCGGCGCGATCGACGCGTTCCAGTCCCAGGAGATCTCCGCCGCAGGCCCCCCGGCCCGCACGCTGCCCCCGCGCGATTACGAGGTGTACGAGCGGTTCCTGGCGATCGGCGACGGCCCGTCGGTCTCCGGCCCGGCCGACACCCTGCTCGAGGTCCGCCGCCAGGTCACCGGCGCCCCGTGGGTCACGCTGTCCGGCCGGGTGCGGGTCGACGACGGCTCGCCAGTCGGGACGCTGGTCCGCGCGAGCCTGGTCGTGTCCGACGCCGACGGACCGGTCACCCACACCGTCCCCGCCGCCGACGGCACCTATTCGGTGCGGGTCCCCCCGGGGGCGTACACCGTCGACGCCGAGGCGTTCGGGATGCCCGCCGGATCGGTGACGGTCGATCTGTCGCGTGTCGCGGCCGGTGGTGGTGCGACCGCGGACGATCTCGTCATTCCGGCGGTGGGCGAGCTCACGCTCGAGACCACGATCGACGGCGCCCCGGACCACCTCCAGGTGTTCGTGTACCCGGCCCTCGGCGGGGGCGGCGACGGCGTCCAGGGGTCGCTGTACGGCCAGATCGGGCCGTGCGCGCCGATGCTCGGCCACCCGTGGGGCGGCTCTCCGGCGTGCAACCGGGTCCTGGTGAACGGGTCCGACACGGTCACGATCCCGCCCGGGGTGTACGACCTGTACGCGTCCGCCGGCCCGTTCTCCACCCTCGCCCGGATCGAGGGGGTGGTGGTCGAGCCGGGCACCGCCCAGTCGGTGCTGCTCGAGGTCGAGATGCTGCCGGTCGCGCCGGCGGGCACGCTGTCGGCCGACTTCCACGTCCACGGGCGGGCGAGCTTCGACACCGCGATGCCGGACCTCGACCGGGTGCGGGCGTTCCTCGCCGCCCGGATCGACGTGATCGCGAGCACCGACCACGACGTGGTCAACGACTACGCCGCCGCCCGGGCCGCCTACGGGGCCGACCAACGGATGAAGCTGCTCGTGGGGCTCGAGACCACCGGCCACGTGCTGTTCCCGCTGGTCGAGACCACGATCTACCCGAAGGTGATCGGGCACTTCAACTTCTGGCCGATGCCGTACGATCCGACCGGGCCGTACCGCGGCGCCCCGTGGGACGAGCTGGCCGAGCCGGGCGAGCTGTTCGGGCGGATCCGCGAGGCCGGTTGGCCGGACTCCGGGGTGATCGAGCTGAACCACCCGTGGGGCGGGGTCCAGTTCGGCCGCGACTTCGCCTGGCCGACCGCGATCGGCCTCGATCTGACGAAGCCGCTGCCGGACACGTACGACGGCACCGGTCAGGGCCTGTTCCTGCGGACGCCGCCCGGCGAGCGGTACTCGAACGCCGACTACGACGCGCAGGAGGTCATGAACGGCACCCAGAACGCGGCATACCAGCAGTACCGCGCGATCTGGTTCTACCTGCTCGACCAGGGCGTGGTGCGGGCCGGGACCGCGAACAGCGACTCGCACGTGCTGGTCGACAACACGATCGGCACCCCGCGGAACCTCGTGTTCACCGACGCGACCCTCGCCGACTGGGACGAGGTGCTGTTCGACCGCGCGGTCAAGGAGGGCCGGATGATCGGCACGAACGGGCCGGTGATCGAGGTGTCCACCACCGCCGACGGCGGCGCCACCGTCGGGCCGTCGGTGGACCCGGTGGTCCCCGCGGCCGACGGCGCCCTGCGGATCCATGTCCGCGCCGCCCCGTGGGTCCCGATCGACGAGGTCCGGATCGTGGTGAACGGCGAGGTCGTCGCCACCCGGACCGACCTGTCCACCCCGGCCGACCCGTTCGGGACCTCGGGCCTCGACCGGTTCGACGCCGAGCTCCCGCTGGCGGACCTCCTCCCGGCCGAGGGCGACGCGTGGATCGTGGTCGAGGCGGGCGTCCCGCTGGTCACGAACGGCGACCTCGACTGCAACGGGGTCCCCGACACGGGCGACACCAACGGCGACGGGTGGATCAACTGGCGCGACGTGACCGAGCTCGAGGAGAAGCCCGAGGGCGACTGCTTCGACACCGTCGGGCCGCTGGCCGAGCCGCCGATCCCGCCAGCCGGCACGCTCGGGTACCTGTTCGAGCGGGTCACCCCCGGCGGGCAGCCCACGGCGTTCACCAACCCGCTGATCCTCGACCGGGACGGCGGCGGGTTCGCGGGGGTGCGGTGATGCGCGCGACGAAGATGGCGAGGTCGGCGGTCGCGGCGATCCCGGTGATCCTGACGCTCACCGGGACCGCGGCGGCCGGGCCCTGTGACGACGACGGCGGGCGCCCGGTCGGACCGACCGCGGCGGCGCTGTGGGACGGCGGCCTCGGGCAAGCGCACCGGGCCTGCCCGCGGACCGAGGTCGGCCTCGCGCCGCGCGGGTACCTGCTGGTGGACACCCCCGCGTTCTACGGGCGGATCAGCGCCGACGTGGCGATCGACGGGTCGGTCGCGGTCGACGCCACCGAGGTCCGGGTCCACCTCGAGCCGCTCCGGTACGAGGACGTGATCAGCGCGCTGTCGACGCGGTTCGTCGGGTACGGCTACACCGCGGTCGGGGTGACCCACCGGATCGACGGCGACGCCGGCGGGGCGGCGGTGGCGGTGGTCGGCGACGTGGTCCTGCCGACCGCGATCGGCCTGTACGGGCACCAGTGGCCGTTCGCGTGGGATCTCGCGGTCGCGGCGGACCAGTCGGGCAAGGTGGGCGCGCTCCACGGGCAGCTCGGCCTGGTGGGCTCCGCGGCGGCCGGCCTCGGCGCGACCCAGCTCCGGACGGGGTTCGCCGGGACCGTCGGGGCGGGGTGGCAGCCGTCGGGCGGGTTCGGCCTCGGGGTCGACGTCCAGGCCGCCGCCGCGTACACCGCGGTGATCGATCACGTCGCGGTCGCGCCGACGCTCCGGTTCGGCGTCGGGGCGTGGGGGCTCGAGCTCGCCGGGGCGGTGCCGGTCGCCGGCCACGAGCGTGCGCTGGCCGTCGCCGAGCTCCACTCGACGGTGCGGTTCTGATCCTCGGCCTCGCGTCGGTCGGCTGGGCGTACGAGACGGACCAGCTCACCGAGCGGGACCGGCAGCTCGTCGACGCGACCGCGCCTGCGAACACCGCGGTCCGCGCGCTGCTCGACCGGGCGATCGACGAGACCAACCACCGGACCGGCTGCGCCGGCAGCGACGACGCGATCCGCCGGGTCCTCGCCGACGAGATCCACCGCGCCACCAGCCGCCCGAGCTGGGTCTGGTCGCGCGGGGTCCTGCGCGCCCCGGGGTTCAGCACGTTCTCCGCCGCGCTCGAGCGCAGCCCGGAGGTCGACCGGTTCGCGTTCCCCGGCCGGTCCGACCTGTACGGCGCGCTGACCGCCTGGCAGTCGGTGATCCTCGCGACTGCCGGCCCGTGCTCGACGTTCGAGATCGCCGGGGTCCGCGTCGGCTCCGACAAGTTCGACCACTTCCTCGACAACGGATGGGAGTACTGGCGGATCGTCGATCGAACCGGCGACGTCGACGCCGCGATCGCCGAGGGGACGCGGACCGAGCGGTCGATCTACGGGTTGCTCACGTCGAAGACGTTCTCGTACGCCGATCTCCGCGCGAACTGGGACGGGTACCGGTTCTACGCCGGATTGCTCGGACCGGACAGCCCGGTCGGGCGCGCGGCGGACGGGTGCGTCGCCGCCACCGCCCCGTTCGACTGGCGCGCGTGGGTCGACCCCGAGTGGGACGAGGTGATCAACCCGCCGGTGTACACCCACCTGGTCGAGCAGGGCGTCCTGCGCGGCCTCGACCGCGACCGGGAGGCGGTGTGCGCCGCCCGCGCCGTATGGGACGCGGACGGGTGGCGAGAGGTCGCGCTCCCGGCCGGCGCGCCACCGTACGTGTCGGGTCCCGCGCCGGCCCGCCGCGATCCGTGGCAGCTCGCTCGATTGTGTGACCCGGGCCGCACCGAGCCGCTCGCGCCGGCGGCGGTCCGCCCGCGGGACGAGGTCCGGCGGCAGCGCAGGAGTTGATGGATCCGCCGCGGGATGCGGTACGATGGAGAGGAATGGTGGAAGACTCCACGCCCACGCCGGACGCGAGCCGCGACGCCGAGGTGCCTGGGTCGTTCGGCGGGCGGGCCCCGTCGATCGGCAACGGCCGGTACACGCTGGTGTCGAAGATCGCAGAAGGCGGGATGGCCGGCGTGTACCGGGCGTGGGACCACAAGCTCCGCACCTGGCGCGCGATCAAGGTCCTGCTGCCGGAGTACACCCAGCGCGACATCCTCCGCTCGCGGTTCGAGGGCGAGGCGAAGACGATGGCCCGCCTGGATCACCCGCACGTGATCCGGGTGTACGACGTGGGCACCAAGGAGGCCCTCCCGTACATGGTGATGGAGCTGGCCGAGGGCGGCACCGTCAACGGGTGGGTCGACGAGTGGGGCCCGATGCCGCCGCGCCTCGCCGCCCAGGTCCTGATCGACGTGGCCCACGGGCTGGCCGCGTCCCACGCGCTCGGGGTGGTCCACCGCGACGTGAAGCCGCACAACGTGCTGGTCACCGCCGACGGCACCTGCAAGGTCACCGACTTCGGGATCGCCCGGGGCGCGCTGGGCGACCTCGACCAGACGCGGACCGGCGCCACGATGGGCACCATCGGGTACATGGCGCCGGAGCAGCGGTCGGACGCGAAGCTCGTCGACGAGCGGGCCGACGTGTACTCGCTCGGCGCGCTGCTGTACAAGCTGCTCGTCGGCAGGGTGGTGACGGACCTGTTCCTGGTCGAGCACGAGCCGAAGCTGCTCGACGACGTGGCCGAGCCGCTGCGCGAGGTGATCCTCCGGGCGTGCTACCACGACCGCGAGCGCCGGTACCCGAACGCGGTCGCGATGATCCGGGCGCTGCTCGAGATCCGGAGCGCCCTGCCGGAGGATCCGCCCGACACCCCGGCGCTGCCGATCCCGATCCCCGGGCCGCCGGGTCCGAACGAGATCGGCGGTGACGGGTTCCCCGAGATCGGGATCCTGATCGGGCTCGCCCCGCCGCCGAAGCGGACCCCGGTGCCGCTGCCGTACACGATGTCCCGCCCGCCGCCGAAGCGTCGGGTGTCGACGCCGGCGCAGTCCGACGTGGACGACCTCCCCGGCTACATCGACGTGGTGTCGCCCCCGAGCCTGCCGGTGGTCGATCCGCCAGACGGCGACCCGCGGCCGCTCGAGCTGCGCAACCACCGGACCCCGCCGACGGCCCAGGCCCGGTCGACGCCGTCGCGGGCGCCGCAGGCGTCGTCGAATCCGACCGCCGGACGGACGCGGACCAGCGCCGCCCCCGCGCCCGAGGCGTCGGCGAAGCCGTCGTCCCCGACGCCTTCCGCGAAGTCCGCGGCGAAGTCCACCGCAAAGCCCGCCGCGAAGTCCGCTGGGCAGGCTCCGACGAAGGCGCCGACGAAGTCCGCGGCGAAGTCCAAGCCGGATCTGTCGGCGCGGGTGGTGGCGGCGGCCCCGCCGTTCGTCACCGGGCTGGCGCTCGCCACGATCTTCCTGTGGGGCACGGCGTTCGTCCTCACCGGCTACGGCGCGTGGGAGGTCCGGCACCGCGCCGCCGAGTCGACCGAGGCGACCGAGGCTGTCCGCGCGGTGATCGTCGACGAAGAGGAGCTCCTCCAGGAGCTGTCGCTGCACGGGAGCCCGGCGAGCCAGGAGCTGACGCAGCTGTACGACGCGGTCGCCGCGAGCCACGCGGGGTTTCCGCGGCGGATGGCCACCGCGACCTACCTCACCGCGGTCCTGGCGGAGTCCGAGCGGACGTTCGGCGACCAGCCGTCACAGCTGTCGATGATCCGGGTCAGGAACCTGTCGAAGGCCTGGACCCGGTACCACAACGCGCAGGTCCGGTGGCGCAGGGCGGCCGCGTGGCCCCAGGGGTGGCTCGCGACCCACCTCGGCCTCGCCCCCGCCCCCGGGTTCGAGGACCTGCTGTGACGGAGCTGTGACCGATCCAGGCGGAGCGACGACCGCTACCGCGTGATTCGGCGGATCAGGTGGTTGGTCGAGTCGGCGACGTACACGTTGCCGTCTGCGTCCACCTCGACCCCGCACGGCTGATCGAACCGGGCGTCGAGCGGCGAGCCCTCCTCGCCCGCGAGCCCCGGCTCCCCGCAGGCCCCGGCGAACGTCGACACCACGCCGTCGGGGGCGATCACCCGGACGCAGGCGTTCGCGGTGTCGGCGACGTACACCTCGCCGTCCGGCCCGATTGCCACGTCGCGCGGGTAGCCGAACACGGCGTCGAGCGCGTCCCCGCCGTCGCCCTCGTACCCGGGCATCGAGCCGATGTCCGCGCCGTCGACGAACCGGCCGGCGAACCGGTCGATCACCCCGGAGTCGAGGTCGATCGTCCGGATCATCCCGTTCATCGAGTCGGTGACGTACAGGGTGGACCCAGACAGCGCCAGCTTGCTGGTCGGCCCGCCGGCCCAGTCGGAGTGGCCGTGGAGGACGGCGTCGACCGCGAGCCCCCCGTCGCCCTCGTACCCGCCGACGCCGGGCTGGCCGGCCACGTCCGCGAGCACGCCGCCCGGGTCGATCCGGCGGACCATCTGGTTGCCCTGGTCCGAGAAGTACAGCGTGCCGTCCGGCCCCGCGACGATCGACGACGGGTACGACACCTGGTTCGCGCCGTACCCGGGCACGCCGTCGCCGACCATCCAGGTCATCTGGTCGGACGCCACGTCGACCCGGATCAACCGGTGGTTGTGCCAGGCCGCCATGTAGAACACGGTCGGGTCGGCGGGGTCCATCAGGAGCTGGCTCGGGTGCCAGATGTCGGTCGCGGCCGCCTGGCACCCGAACAGGCACGAGCCGCCGGCGTGGGGCCCGTCGCCGGGGATCCCGGTGCCGGCGACGGTGGTCGCCAGGCCGTCCGGGGCGACCCGCCGGACCCGGTGGTTGTTGAAGTCCGCGACGTACGCCGTCCCGTCGGGGGCGAACGCCACGTCCTGCGGCATGTACAGCCCGGAGTTGGTCCGGTCGATCCCGTCCTCGGACAGGATCGCGAGACCCGGGAGCCCCATCCACACGCAGATCTCCCCCGAGATCGCGCACGGATCGGGGGGATCAGCGGGGGGCGGCTCGGGCT